>NZ_FWZT01000030.1 GCF_900177345.1 Pseudobacteriovorax antillogorgiicola | reverse complement strand
GCGCCTTTGTCAGTTCTAAAACAGTACATTGAGAACCAAGGTGAAATCCAATGAAGGATTGCTCACCTGCTCAAAGCAGCTATCGCTCTTTACTCAGGATCACAATAGCTGGCTTTCACCACCAGCCAAGCCTTCAGCTATGGCTGGAGCACTTGCCAGCGACTTGGTAGAATTAGAACGATTCGCTCAAGTAAGCGCGCCATCGTTCGGCATAGGCTACACGATCCTTCTGAGCGCTATCGATCAAGGCGCCCTCCACTAGATTGGCAAGAAAATCTGGGATGGAAAGAGCTGAAACAAAATACTGAACAACGGTTATGGTTTCATCTTCATTGAGGTAGTAGGCATCAAGCTGCAAACTCTCTTTAGCAAGGCTAGAAACATTGGTATAGTGGCTGTGAACCACAAGGTCAGGATTACCCATCTGTGACTGGGCTTCGATGGTTGCGAATGATTCCAGCATCAACTCCCGATTGTCACTATCTTCAGAATTCGAAATGGCAACATCAGCTGACGACGAACCAAGATTGAAGGGGCCGACCTTAAAATAGCTAGTCACATTAAAGTTCCTGTCGTCAACGACTTGGTTGATCTCGGTGTCGGGCAAAACAGACTTATAGAAGCTAAGATCGGAAACACTATCAAAATCGCTGCTATGGAACCTTACATCTGAAAACGTCACAGAAGTCTTCATAATCTGATATTTACCAGAATACTGAAATAAGTCATAGAAACCAAGTACTGCGAACCTGTCAAGGGAGTCACTCTGTTCCAACACTTCAACAGCAACTTGAACAAGATCAACTTGGCTCTTCTCGATAGAAAAGTTTGCTGTCGACTCAATTCTCGATTCCAGTGCTAGAGTGAGGTCAGCCATTGTTATAGAAAACGCTATTGGAAGTGACATAGTAAGAAATTTCATCATATTCTCCAGGTTTAGTTTTAGATCTCGCGGATCATAGAACGTTCCAACAAAATAGACTAGGGGACTCTTGATGTTTTGAGAACTAGACGGCATGGGTTTACTCGCCCAAAATGACCTCCTGAAATCAGGCTCTGCAAACTTCAAGTCAAGTATTTCGGGTCTTCCCTCTTAAACAAACACTGGCTCGCCATTCATCATATACAACATTACTTTATCCTTCTGAGAGTCTTCGCTAATTGGTTTCGTATCAACTTCTTCAAACTGCTGAAGACTTGCTAAGACATGAGCGGCAAATGGCAGAAAAACATCCTCATCAAAATGGTTTGATGCGAAGCTATGCATCTTAGTTATAGCTTCCTCTGCTGATAATGCAGGCTTATAAACTCTCTTCATTAGGAGTGCTGAGTAGGTGTCTGCCACCGCAACGATCCTGCTATACAAATGGATGCCATTCTTTGACTCTTCCGCCTTTCCGGCCTTTTTTAGAGGATAACCTGTTCCATTCATTCTTTCGTGGTGCTCCAAAGCCACAAGAGCCACGACAGGATCGATAGCAGCTCCTTGCGATATCACTCGGGAGATCTCTCGATGCCCTAGAGAAGCATGCTGTTTCATAATAGCAAATTCGCTATCAGAAAACTTACCTGGTTTGTTGAGGATGTGATTAGGAATATGGCCCTTGCCAGAGTCATGATAGAGCCCTGCTAAGATGATCGTTTCTAACTCACCTAGAGTGAACACCCTCAGTTGATATTGCTGAGCGACGATCCCCGAAAGCATCGCGACACTTGCGCTGTGATCATAAAGCGTCGGGTCAATACTAATCATCTTACTGAGTGTGCCGACAGCTTGATTGCTCTCCATTAGCTCAGCAACGAGTCTCGATACAACTGCTGAAGCCCTATTTACCATATGGTTCTGAATTCCACCTCTCAGAATCAACTGCGAGGCACTACTTAGATCATGAAAGACATCTAAGATCTTTCGATCGAGCCGGGGTTCTTTATCTAGAAGCCTTCTGATCTTGCCAATACGAATTTGACCGATAGTTTTCTGATACTTCTCATATTCTAACTTAAGCACATAGACTTCTACATCGACACCTGGTTTTTGACTAGCTGACCATATATCGAGAATCAGCTGGTGACTCATTTCGTCGGGTCGAATGTATTCCACCATCTCCTGGCCAATCCTTATGTAGATCCTAAAGTCAATCGACTTAGCTTCAAGAAGGAAGTGAAACGATTCGAAGCATACCGCTCTGTATTTTGCGAGATGATTTCTGGTTAGGGGAAAGATCCTACACCTTTTTCTTGTAATTTTCTTGATAGTGTACTTTTTTGCCAAAACCTATATTCCTTTTGCTTCTTTCACAAACATCTGATTATAAGTAAGACCGATCTTCGGCACTTTGTCTAAAGTCATGTGAAAAAAATAGGCTTGAAACTATATTTTTATAGGAAGAAAAGTAACCTGTTAAAATAACGTCAATAAAAAAACGATATACTCAAGCTTTTGGTCGACTTCATTTACGATACATCGAAATGTGATTGAGATCAGATAATTCTTAATATTGATTTTTGAAATACGGCATGAATTATTGTTTGTTTCTAGCAATTTTCTACTGATCATCAAACAGATCAAAATAAGTACACGAATAGTAAGTTTGAGTTCCACGAGAGTTGCTTATTAGCTCTAGGCTTATTTCATGTATTTAGTGATCCACAGAAATTTGCAGTAGTGAAAAGAATGTTCCGTAAAAATGCTAGCAAGGTGATGAAGACAGAACTAAAAGGAGAGGCTGGCCAAAGGCCAACCCTCCGCCGAAAAGCGGGTCATCCTCCAATAGACTGGAATCTTATGGAGCGTGCGATGGGTTTTGGTAGTTCAGTAGCCCACCCAGCTTCTGTGAAACCGGACGGAAACAGAGGGGCAGTCCACCATTTGAATTCTATCTACTTCTAGAAATGACATGACACTCTTAAATATTTCTTCCTTGGAGCCTGCAAATTTCAAGTTATCGATCTGATGCTTTCTTAGGATCTGGTCAAAGTCTTCGTCAAATGTAACGACCTTAAGTTTGACAACTTCTTGAATCAGTGCTTTCAGGTGAGATGATTTATCTAGTGTCCGTGAAAGAAGTGAAGACTTCAAGCTTGATCCTTGAAGCTTTACTAAGATGCAGCTGATGTTTCCAAGCATGCTGTTTATATGTATCAAGAAACACACAGGACCAACACACTTAGCAACTCTCGCCTTGGATAAGATATCCAAAATCAGGAAGTCCTTCTCTAAGACTTTCATGTAGTGGTCCAGTGTTCTTGATGCATTTGGCAGTGTTATCGTGTTCATACAAACCTCTTTAGGAGCTTTCTTGCGTGTGTCGAATGATATGGTCTTTTTGTTTTAAGTCCTTTCGGACAATTTGATCGAAAAATTGATCACTCCTGTTTTAATTATTATTATTAGTGCATTACAGTCATTTTATATTTGACGAAAAGACGCTTCTCAGGTGAGGTGGTTACCCAAAGATAGCTGCAAGTAGCTAAGAATCCAAAACGCATCTTTTAGGAATTGCGTCTTGATCAAAAAACAGACCCTTAGATTCAATGGTAACCGTCAGTATTTATTGCTTATTACATTTTTTGATCAATTTTCTAGTCACACCACCGAACGTAGTAATACGAACGAAAACGGAGCCAAGGGCTCTAACCTGGCAATACAGCTACGCTCGAACCCATCGGATTTGGGGAATCTTTGAATGAAGAATCGGCTAAAAATTAATCGAGAGGCGCTTCGTCAGGAAGTGGATGCGGCGGGCCTTAAAAAAGGTGACCTGGCTGCCATGCTCAGCGTGACAAGAGAGACTTTCAGTCGATGGCTTTCTGGGAAGATACCATATATCGATGAAGACAAACTTTTACTCCTAGCACGGGTACTCCAATGTCAACCAAGTCAATTATCGGATGAGCTAAAACAAACAGTTCCAGCCCCTTTAAGGCCTAAACATGAAGAAATCAGTGGCGATAAAGTTATAGAAATGGCCTTGGTAGCTGGGTACTATAACGAACTATCGTCTCTCATTGCCCACTCTCAATCAAGCGTAATCGAAAATCTTCGGATCAATTCTCTACTTGTCGATAGTGTGAGCCGAATCTTGAACCTTGAGTTATCTCAGTTCCTCGCCATCGTTCAAAAGTCTACTAACCTTGAATTGAACTACGAACGATTTGATACAGCAGCTCGAAAAAATCTCTTAGAAGCGCTAGCTTCTCTGATCGATGATGACCTAACACTAGCTGTCAAACGCTTTCGTATCGTAATCATCCGAGCCCAAAGCTTCTGGTTGATAGGACTAGCGTACCTTGGCCTTGCTCTAAGCCAAATTTTTCAGGGAAAGCGATCCGAAGCAAGAGAATCATTGAGACAAGGGCTAGATCTTTATGTATCAAGTGAGATTATCCTTGATCAGTGGGTAGGAGGAAATCTACACTTAGTAAGCATATGGCTAAGCTTAGACGAACCTCAACAAGCCATGCATCACTTAAATATGGCAAAAGAAATCTTTGATGAGATACCAGCAGCGCATAGCCTCGTTCGATGCCTTTCCTATGAAGCGATCATAGCTTCCTATCAAGGAAACAGCGATCGGTCACTGTATCTAACCCGGAAGGTTTTGTCCAAGAAATCTGATCTACCCCATATTTTCCAGCTAGAGGTCCTATTAAATTGCTCATCGTCCTTGAATGGCTTGGATCATGGGATAAAATTGGATCAAATTTTCGACGATTTTAGGAACTTGAATAAGAGGATGATAAAGTTAGCGAAGTCGTTAAAAGTGCCAACGTCAAACAATCACTTAGAGTCACAATAAGACCACTTAAGAGTTGAGAAAGATATGAAGAAAATCCTGATTATCGATGATAGCTTGGAAGTCAGAAGGCAGCTAAAGGTCATTCTTACAAGGGATTATGAAATCCATGAAGCTGAATCAGCAGAGGAAGGCATGACCTATCTTCAGAACCATCCCCATCCAGATCTTGTTTTCCTAGACTACCACATGCCAGGGCTAACGGGGCTGGAGATGCTTAGGAAGCTGGCTGATAACAAAATGCTTCGTTTTCCAGTTGTTATGTTAACAACAGAATTTGAGGTTTTCGGCTCAGAAATCAAAGATTTAAATATCATAACGTGGCTGGTAAAACCAATATCTAATCAACGGGTCAAGACGTTGGTAAGTCAAATTTTTCTATTAGAATAGACTTTGGACAAGGAATATCTTGCCTCATCCAAATCATAGCCGCTTTAGGCTCTCTCGCCTTTAAGAATTTAGACTATGGAAAGCTTTAGACTATGTATTAACTTCCGATGTTGTCATTGGAGGAGATATGCATCCACTACTGAAGCCTTATATTGGGCTTGTTTCTACATCACGGCAAAAATCGGCAGCAATTTTCAAGGCTCGTTCAGTAGACGATCGCAAAGAGCTTGTTTTGAAACTCTCTGTTGCAAATGGAGTCGATAGAAGTAGTATTCTGAAACTTAAACGAGAATATTCAATTTTATCTCGCCATAATTTCAGACACGCAGTGAAGGTCTTTAACTTTAAGGAAGCCATCGATGCGGCCCTAATGGAGATGGAACTTGTCTCTGGAGAATCACTAGAAAATCTTGTTTTATCAGAAGCTGCTTTTCCTCTCGATGAATTCGTCGTTGTCGCAAAACAAGCGATCATAGCCATCAATGAGATTCACGACGCAAAACTCATTCACCGTAATATTAATCCCAGTCAACTAATCTACAATCAAGCCGATCAGGCATTGAAGATCATCAGCTTTGAAAATGCCTCGACCTTGAGCAAGGAGCAGCAGCTCCAGTCCAGTATTCATGATCTTGAAGGCAATCTGTCCTACATCTCTCCTGAGCAAACTGGCAGGATGAATCGGAGTATCGACTATCGCACCGACTTCTATTCTCTAGGTGCTGCATTCTACTTCTTGCTCACAGGGAGGCCACCATTTGAATCCAGTGATCCACTCAGCCTTGTCGCGTCCCATATCGGAGAGCGTGTATCACCTCCCAGTCAATACAATCGAGCAATACCGAAAGCCCTTGATCAAGTGATTGAGAAACTATTAGCGAAAGAGGCGGAAGATCGCTATCAAAGTGCCCATGGAATCATTCATGATCTTGAACTGATACTTAGTAAGAATGTTTCTTCATCCTGGCTGCCAGGGATAGAAGATTATTCCTCTTTCCTAAAGATTCCAGAAAAGCTCTACGGCCGCGAAAGCGAAATAGATATCATGACCCATGCCTACCTAGATGTAGCCACAAAAGGTAGGCTTAAGAGTTTAAGGCTGGTCGGGCACTCAGGCATAGGTAAGTCATCTCTCGCATTCGAGCTCGAAAAATCCGTGTCTCTTTCTCACGGGATCTTTATCTCTGGTAAGTTCAAGCAATTTAGGCGTGATGTTCCATTCAACGCTCTCACCCAATGCATGCAGCAACTTGTCGAAAAGATCATGGAAAAACCAAAATCCGAGGTACTCAAGTTACAGAGAAGACTTCAATCGGAACTCTCCGATACAGGCTTAGCTTTGCAAGTGTTGATTCCAGACCTAGAACAACTAATGGGCTCTGAGCTTGGCACGCTTCCTGATCTAGGAGCAACTGAAAACACAAATAGAGTGATGGCTGCATTCGGTCAATTTATCGATGTGATTGCGTCTCCCGACCAGCCCCTAGTGCTTTTTCTAGATGATATTCAGTGGGCCGATGAAAGTTCACTGGAGTGTCTTCGAAGCCTTTTCAGAAAGGTCGACGATCGATATTTGTTTTTAATGATGGCTTATCGAAGCAACGAAATAGACACTGGTCACTCATTTTCACGAATGATGGCAAGCTTAGAGAAAGATGATATTTTCGTACCCGAAGTCCTCTTACAAGACCTCAATGAGAGCCACATATCGACTCTGCTCTTTGACACCTTGAAGATACAAGGAGATGAGTTACAAATACTAAGTGAGATTATATTTGAGAAGACTAGAGGAAATCCTTTTTTCGTTAGACAACTCCTATCAAACCTCTACCAAAAAAACTATATAAACTACGATCAAGAATCTAGAGTCTGGAAGGCTCAAATCCAGGACATCAAGGACTTGAAGATTTCATCAAATGTCGTTGAATTCGTTCTGAATACGATGAAATCACTCGATGGAGAGCTAAGAGAGATTCTGGCTATAGGAGCATGCATTGGGTCACGGTTTGAGTTTAACTTACTCGCTGAAATTTGCAGCAGCACAGGCCAAGATTTATTAAGTTCCCTTTGGCGCGCTTGTGAATTGCAAATTATCATGGCTGAAAACAGCTCCATCGCTGACCCATCCGTGCCAGATACTTTTCAGTCATCAGTTAACCAATACAGCATATACTATAAATTTGCTCACGACAGAATCCAACAAGCAGCGATGCTCTACCTATCCCAAGACAGAATTATACAAGTTCATCTAAAGCTAGCAAGGGTACTATTTCTTCGTCAGGGGCTTCAAGAAACGTCCAACTATTCTGTCATTTTTCTAGCTGAAGTCTATAATGTTGGGTCACCACTAGTCAAAGATCAAGATGAGCTTCAAAGATTGGTCGATATCTATTTTGTAGCTGCTCAAAAAGCCAGAGCAACTGCCGCATTCCGAAGAGCCTCTGAGCTGTGTCAAGCAGCCAATAACGTAGCTGAAAAACTTGAAACGAGTCTCGATGCTGACATATCCTTTCAAATCAACTTTCTTCTGGCTGAGTCTCTATACTATTGTGAACAGCCTGATCAATCTGAAAAGGTTTTTACACACCTGATTTCAAGCACTAGCAAAAAAGAACTTAAAATTCAGATCTACAAGAAAAAGATCGAACTTTTCGCAAAAGTCGGAAGGTTCAAGGAAGCTTGCATGGTCGCAAGCACAGCCTTAGGCCTGCTCAATATTGCTTTTCCCCACAAATCTGTTGGAACCCCAAAGGTTATTCTAGAATTGATACGAACTAGCCTAGAGCTTAGAAAAAAGGATATTGATTGCCTGGACCAGCTACCACCTGCCATCGATGAGCGGCTCAGTCAGGCTATCGATATCTTGATTCGTCTTTTAGATTCTAGCTACCAATTCAATATGAATCTTTATGCGGTCAACGTCCTCATCGTTGCCCGCCTAGCTCTCAGGGCTGGCACTCTCGAAAGTTCAACACTAATACTCAATGCTTTTGGTGTGATCCACTCTGCTATTCTAGGCAACTATACAAAGGGCGAAAAGCTGTCTCAAGCAGGTTTGCGTCTAGGCGATGATAATGCTAACCCTACCTTTGTCGGCCGGGCCCTATTTACTCGTGCCGCGTTTATTGCTCATTGGACTCAAGACGTTAGAGAGGATTTTCAGATCCTGGCAGAAGCAGAAAGAAACTTGATCAAGGCTGGTGAGATTAATTGGGTCGACTACTGCCGAGGCATCAACAACATCTGCCATATCTTCGTATCAAGCTCAATTGACGAAATGAGCCAAGCAGTAGACCAATACGCATTCCTTGAAAAGGTCAAGGTATCTGTCTGGTCTAAAACATCCTTTGCAATCCTAAAGCGCTTCATCAAATCACTAGAGGATGGTCACATTGATTTTACAATTTTTGAGGGTGAGGATGCACGACACCTTCAAGAAAGCTTGCAAGGCAATCCTTCAGCCGTTGCACTTTGGTGCGTAACTTGCGCTTTCAACGATATCATTTTCGGACGCTACCAGAGAGCGTCCGAATGGATCAAAAACCTTGATGGTAGCCCGATCGTTGGCATGATATTTCACCCCTATCTAAGCTTCTTTCAAGCCTTTCTTTCAGAGATTGAGAGCTGCAATTATAGGCTAAATCGAATCAAGCTACTCGGCATCAAGCATCATCTACGTAAGCTTTCAAGGGTAGTTCCCGAAAACTTTGACCATTGCTACTGCCTCCTCCTTGCTGAAACGTTTCGAAGGCGGAAAAGTTTTCTTAAGGCTCTATCAGCCTACGAAAAAGCTATATCTGCATCTGAAAAGCATGGCTATTTCTGGGCTGCTGGGCTCGCATCAGAACGAGCTGCTGACTTAGCTAAGAGTATGAATTTGGCTTGGCTTGAAAGAGCTTTCATCGATATTGCGACCAACTCATATAAAACCTACGGCGCATCCGCTAAAGTCGATCAAATTAGCAAGGATTATAGCTTCCTTGATCGAGGACGTCGAGAACCTGGAGCTGAGTTAAGCGATCCGACTAAGAGCCTCTCTAGGGACCCAGAACAATATGATGTGATGGCTATCATTCGAAGCAACCAGGCAATCGCAGCGGAGCTAAGACCAAAGGAAGTTCTAAGAAACCTGATTGGAGTCATAAGAAAAAGCTCCGGTGCAAGTCATGCAGCCCTTTTAACACCAGACCCGTCGTCCGAAGGTACCTGGTTAGTCAAGGCCTATGAAGACTACCAAGACCAAGGCTCAAACGAGGAAGCTTATCCTAGTAATCAAGCCATAGACATTTGCTGGCTGGCTATTAATGACGTTCTTGAAAGCTCTAAACCTCTCATCTTATCTGATATCAGACGAGTCGGGCGCTACCTCAAAGAAAGGTGCATTCAAACAAACAACGTGAAGTCACTGCTCGTCTACCCCTTATTTTCCAGTTCTCAGATAAAGGCGATCGTTTATTTAGAAAATCGCGAGCTTTATAACGCATTCCCCAAGGAAAGGCTCAGTATCATCTCGATTCTAGGTAACCAGGCGACTATCTCTATAGAAAACGCTCAGTTGTATGAGTCATTGGAAGAGAAGGTCGAGCTCCGGACGCGACAGCTTCAAGAAAGTAAGGAGCAAATTGCCGCGATCCTGGAAAGTATGAGCCAAGGCCTGTTAACGATTAAAAAAGCAGATGAGGGAGATCAACTTGTATGCTCCGACCAGTCCAAGTACCTCTATGAAATCCTTGAAAATCCAATGGATCATCAGTTGGATCTCAACTACATTCTACACCGCTTAGAGATCGGTACTGATACAGTTCAAACAATTATCACAGTGCTAAAATATGCACTTCACTGCGATTCATTAGCCTGGCAACTCAATGAACACCTCCTTCCCCGCGAAGCAATTCTGAGATTCTCGGATGGCCGAAAGAAGATGGTCGAGCTTGACTGGAACTGTGTTACGGTTGAAGAAAACAAGGTATCACAAATTCTGCTAGCTATTAGAGATGTCACAGATCTTAGGCATCTCCAGATGAGTAATCAGCAGCAAACTCTGTATGCCAAGAAGCTAACTGAACTCCTTAACATTGATGGTGGGGACTTCGAACGATTCTACAGTCAGGCGATGAAGCTCATAGATGAGATCGACCAAGCAAGAGCTCATCCCAGCGAAACGAATGTCCTTGTCGTCAAGCGAGGGTTTCATACTCTCAAGGGACTCAGTCGCATGATGAAGCTCTCGATCATGATGAACTTAATCAACGATGTTGAGAATGATTTACAATTAGCGGCTAAAGAAAGCCCCAATTTTATGATTGATTTTTTCAAAAAGTCAGAGAATCATCTTCCAGAAGTTCGGCGCGTTTTGAATGAGTACAATAGTATTTATGAGACCAACCTCAAGCAGCGAGAAAGGCAGGATGAAACTGATATATACTTGAAGGTTATCAGAAAAGTTCAGAATCTCGTTGCTAGCCACAAACACAAGGGCGTTTCAAGTGATTGCTATGAAGCTATTCAAATGCAACTGAATCAAGTTCATCCAGATAGTATTGCGGCTTTAGCCCGATCATTCGAAGCTGAAGCTCGGTCCATAGCTTGTCAACTTGAAAAAGCCCCGCCAGATATTGTTGTGGAAGGTTGTGGCTACATATTGAGTAAAGACACCTTCCAGGCCTTAAAGGAGTGTTTCGTTCATCTTATTCGCAATGCCGTAGACCATGGTTTCGAGACACCCAACGAGCGAAGGAAAAGGGGGAAATCAGAATCAGGGACGATCTATATCCACTCTGAAGAGGCACCAGACTCTTTATCGATCACGATTCGAGATGATGGCATCGGCCTTGATATCGCAAAGATTTCAAATGGCAACTTAAGCTTCGATAGGCATGTGGATCTAAATCGTATTTTCGAACCAGACTTTTCGACAAAGGAAAACGTCACCGATATATCAGGACGAGGTGTTGGTTTGAACGCCATCCGCTCCAGGCTTCAGGAATTCAATGGAGAGATCTTAGTGGAAGCTTCTAGTGAAATTGTAGATGGCTACTTGCCGATTCAGTTTAAGATTGTCTTACCTCTGGCTCAGTTGACACCATCGACTGAAGCGCGAAGGATTGATATTTAAAATCAATTCAAAACGATAATATGAAGATTAGGCGGCTTGGAGGTGATGCTTGGGAATATAGATTCTAAACTCAGTGCCATGATCATCGGGAGACTCATCTTGAGTTTGGCTGACAACCTCAAGACGACCTTTATAAGCCTTTACAAACTGATAGGCTAACGGCATACCATAGCCAGTTCCTTTTTCACCAGCTGTGCCAATGGTACTTTGGCTCTTTTGCTCGTCAAAGAGACTTTTGGCAAGATCACTTTTAATCCCAACACCGTGATCACGAATACCAATCATGACATAATCTGGATCATCTTTCACCGTGATCTTAATCTCACTATCAGGATAGGAAAACTTGATGGCATTGGTTAATATATTACCAATCACTTGATGTTTGAGAGAGGGAGCATCAGCCTTGACCATCGTTGAGGGGTCGACTTGCCAATCAACTGCGAGTCGAACACGCTTGTCCGTCATCCTATCTGCGTACACATCGCTAACTTTTTCAATACAATCCTGAATCGAAACTGGCACAAGGTCGAGAACGAGAGATTCGCTTCGCATGGCATCCAGAGTCTTGACGTTTCTCAGAAGCTCCCGAACCTCACTCAGAGTCTTCTTTGCGCGAACCAGGCGTTTTTGCTGAGCCTCCGGATCCTGTCCTCGTTCGACAGACCTGATGAACACTTCGAAGTTGATAAACAAGTTCGATACATCATGAGCAACAATGCGGAATAAGTTTTTTGCGACTTCTTTTTGCTGGGTGGTCAGGGATAGCTGCCGCGTTCGACGCCCTAACGAACTCAGTCTGACTCTCAGAATATGGGTTTCCAACGGTCGCCGACAAAACTCATCGGCACCAGCACTAGCCAACCTGCGGAAGAAATCTCCTTGCCGTTCATCAGTCATAACGACTAATGCTACATCAATCAGCGACGGCATACTACGAATCATCGATACGATTGCCTCAGCCCCTTCATCAGGAAGGTTCTCATCAATCACAAGAACATCAGGCACTTTGTTGGCTGCAAACTGAAGCAGTTCTGAAAAATTCTGCGCGAAGCGAAAATGCCAACTATCAAGATCGGCTATTGATCGAAAGAACTGCTGATCTTCGCTCTTATTGCTCGCGACTATGATGCTGTATGTTCCCAAGTCTAAACCTTCCTGCTATTGCTTCAGCAGTGGGCTGATGTCTCACCTGCATCAGAGAGATCGGCACGTTAGGACTTTTGATTTAGACTTTTCGCAACGCCCAAGACGGTTTTCACGTAGACGTCACTATTATTGTAGTGAAAGATCGCATCGTAACTACCTTTACTATTCATCCCGTTCCGATATCCATTCTTGGCAAGATAATTGGCAACTGAGTGAATTGCGTCTCTTTCGTCAAATAAATTAGGCCGCCGAGCCTTCTTGTGGGAAACAGCATACTTTAGATAGCTTGAAGGCAAGAACTGAGACTTACCAAAAGCTCCTGCATAACTTCCCCGCAACGATATCTGGTCAAACTTGGGATACTTTTTTGAAAGATTTGCGATCGCTTGCAATTCTCGAAGTGCCCAGTCCTGTTTTTGCTTGACCCTAGTCTTTTGATCTGGAGTGAGATCCTTGTACTCTTTTGTGGTGGTAAACTCCTCGGCATCCACATAAATTGATGCAAAAACTGATAGAGGCTGGTACTTACCTGTAAATCGCCCAAAAGACGTTTCCACAAGTAGGATGGCTGTTATGACTTCTTTATCAACTCCATAACGGGCCTCCGCTTGAACCAAATGCTTCTGCCATTTGCGCTGAAAATTTCGAGCGAGACGCATGGCATAGGGCTCTAGAAAGTGTTGGTATTTCTTGAGGCTAAGCTTGATCGGTTTGGTGATATTCAAATTCACCATTCCTTCGGTCTTCTTCAATCGCTTATCGTTCATTAAAGGTCGTAGTTGGGCCTTATGTCCCTTGCCAACAGCCTTAAGAACGACCTCAATTTCATCCTTTGTAAATGATTTAGCCTCAGCAGACCAAGGAATAATAATCAATAGCAGCCATAAATATTTCGTCATTCACCCACCGAATTTCCGAATGTTTCCATCACAATGTTAGTATAGCAAAAGGAGTAAAACGCCGACGGATCGTAGATCCCTAGAAAGGGTATACCAACCGTTTGCGCCCGACCTCGTTTGTTCTTTATGGTGACATATTCTCCATAAAGCTTCAAATTCTGCAAGGATTTTGATGAGGAAACCATGAGCGAAAACTCACTAACCGTCTATTACGATCAAGGCTGTATGTTCTGCCGATCTCTTGTTTCTTTGATGCAAAGCAGGTGTCCACCATCGTGGGAGTTCGTACCGTGCAAAGAAAATGTGCCACAGAACTTGGCACTCAGGGTCGATTTCCAAGGGCAATCATTTTTGAATGAGCACGCTTGGGACCTCATACTCAAGGAGCACCCATCTCTGAAAGCCTACAATTGGATGGTCGAGCGGATGGGCCTCCGTGTGGCAGGTGCAAAGCTAGTGCACCAAACAACCCATGGATTGAGGACCCTGTGTCGCAGTTGCTCCCACCGATTTGCCCGTAAGCGCCGTTGATTAAAAGCTTTGTTTTCATTAATTTTAATGGTTTATAGTGCTTTTCGAAGCCTCCCTCTAAAATCTCAAGCAGGATAGCCGATCTCTAATAAGAGACTTATTGCAATAGGTAACTATGAGACCTAAAGAGAAATCAGGAAAAGAACGCCGACTCAAACCCCGGTTTAAGATCAGTCTGCATGTGAGAATTGAAGCTCAACTCATCGGCAGTCATTACAAATATGATTTTATAACCGAAGATTTGAGCGAAACTGGTCTTTTGATTCGCCACACAGGCAAGGGTCGGGTATCGTTCAATGAACTCAGTATCATCGAAGTGTGGCTCTACCCTCCTAAGCTGGACCCATTATTTTTCTATGCAAAGTTTGTCCGCTTCCAAAAGGACGACCAGTGTATGGCCATTCGTATCATTGATATCGAGCCAGAAGCCTTTAGAACCTACCACGACTTTATTATGGCCCATGCCTCAGAAGAAGTTGTTTATAAATAACATGCAATAATTAAAACCCTAAGCTGTCTTCTTCAGTGTTTGCACCAACTGGGAAGATGGGTAACTATGGATCAAAATCGACCGCGAAAACTAAATCAGAACGATCTGGTTGATAGTGCCATGCGCCATATGAAGCAAAACATCAGTAAATCTATGAGCTTAGATGATATCGCCAGGCATTGCAGAACCAGCAAGCCGAGGCTTACCAAGGCCTTCAAAGCCTGTCTCAAGATAACGCCTATGAAGTGGCTTTGGAAGGTGCGCCTCCTCCATGCCATCCAAATCATGGAGAATCAGCCTAAGTTAACTCTGGGCCAAATCTGCTATTTAGCAGGGTTCAATAGCCAGGCCCACTTTTCTCGTTTATTTAAGGCAACTTACGGCATCGGCCCGGCACAATTCCGAAAATCCAATGTGACTCCCGTGGATAGCACATTTGACTTTTACACTTTCTCTAAGATCTGCCGATGAAAGACTTAACCGCAACGAGGTTTAGTCGAGATCATGGATCAATCGTATCAAAATAGGCTACTTTCGGTCATTAGCGGCATCATGGACACTGTCCAGAGTGCTTTGATCATCACCGATCTAGACTGTAACTTTCTTTTAAAAAATCGCCAGGCAGAAGCCTTTGTAAAGGCCATCGGTAAGGACTCCTTCACTGAAGACATGAAAACTATCGCTGAGGGGCTTTCAGCTAATGTTCACAAGGTCCAGCAGCACCGCACGTACCGGATCAATGAGAGATCAACCGTGGAGCTAGATTATAGCGTATCCCGTATCGCTGATCAGAGCTTCTTAGTGTGGTCGCTTCACGATCGATCCAAGCAGTTTGCGGCAGAGAAGGAAGCTGAGATCAATAAACAAAAGGCCAACCACGCGGAGAAAATGGCATCGATAGGCGAGATGTCGGCTTCGATTGTTCACGAGATTCGCAACCCTCTGACGATTATTACCGGTCAAGTGTCTCTCGCCCAAGAGTATCTCAATAGAGACAAGATGACGAAGGAGTTTTCTCAGCGATTGATAGATCGCCTGGAAAAATCGGCAACCCGAATCAACGGCATCATCAAATCACTGCTAAACCTATCTAGGAATACAGGCAACGACGCGATGTCAAGCTTTAGCTTGAATGAGATCCTTGATGAGGTGAACCTTTTTGCCTCACTGAAGATTAAAGGGGCCAAGGTACCGTTATCCATCACCAAGCTAGAACCAGATGTCTCGGTAGTCTGCCACCCATCTGAAATCATCCAAGTTCTCATCAACTTGGTTAAGAATGCCAAAGAGGAAGTCTATCAGGACGAGAACCCTTGGGTCGAGCTTTCAGCCAACCTGCAAGAGGAGCAACTCCAAATCTTTGTCACCGATTCCGGAAATGGTATCCCTGATGATGTAGCCAAACGGATATTCGAGCCGTACTTCACAACGAAGACGATTGGTGAAGGCACTGGCATTGGGTTAAGCCTATGTAAGCGCCTGATTGAAGACGTTCATCAGGGTCGATTTTACCTTGATCGCAATCATCCGAATACGCGATTTGTCATCGAGCTACCACGCCGGATTGATAGTAAGCAGAGTGCTTAAGTCCTCTGATAGTTCTTTCGCCTTTCTCATCTGACCCAGATTCGTTACTATCATGCACCTAGCCATGAGGTAATTTGGACAAGGCTTCGCCTATGTGATGGATAATTGTTGATGGAGTTACTATGACTACTTTAAAAACTTGGCTCTTTATTTCGACGCTTTCACTTGCCACGACTATCCTGGCAAGTTCATTCGACCACAGCCACGACAAATGGACAAAGCTTCTAAAGACTTATCTAACTCCAGAGGGCAATGTTCGCTATGCCGCATGGAAGAAAAATACTAGCGACCTGGACAGCTACTTGAAGAACTTGAAGAATGTCTCCTACAAGAGCTACCAATCATGGACTCCTGATCAAAAGAAAGCGTACTTAATCAATGCCTACAATGCTTTTACCATTCGCCTGATCCTTAACCACTACCCAGTAGACAGCATCAAAGATATCGGCAGTTTGTTTTCCAGCCCTTGGAAAAAAGACTTCTTTTCAATTCTCGATGGACGGATCACTTCCCTTGATCCTATCGAACACGACTGGCTGCGGAAGAAACCAGAGTTAAAGGACCCAAGAGTCCATGCTGCGGTAAACTGCGCGTCCATATCTTGCCCCCCACTAAGGAACGAAGCCTTTGATGCTAATAGAATCGAAGCTCAGCTTAATGATTCCACCCAAGCTTGGCTAAAAGATTCGAGTCGAAATCAATTCAAGAAAGGCAAAGCCGAGCTATCCAAGATCTTTGATTGGTTCGATGAAGATTTTGGTGGTAACGACAAGGGAGTCTTGGCATTTATTGAAAAGCATAGCCCAGAACTCAGAAAAATCCTGGGTAAAGACCCGTCTATTTCATATCTCAGCTATGACTGGGGTCTTAATAAGGCACCATGACTGTGGCTGAGAAAAACTCGGGAGATGATCAGGTTCTATCACCATAGCGATACGCTTGGTAATTTGGTTCCTGATAGCCTGCCTCTAAGAAGCTGACAACCTCTGATGCAGGAAGATGTGGCGGGACTAACTGGCCGCTGTCGTGAAGATCCGCAAAGCGTTGCCGGTGAGGAAAAATCCGGGGATCAAATGCTCTGACTTCCTCTTGCATCGCTGTATCGATCACTCCTGGTTCGTAGCTTAAAACCTCCAGATCTTGGTTTTCAGCCGCCATCACTTCAGATGCGGCCTTCAAAGCCGATTTTCCTGCGCAATAGCTAGCCCAACCCTGATAGGGTTTTCGTGCCGCGCCTGAAGAGATATTCACAATTTTCTTTAGTTTAGAGCCACAGCTCAGCTTCAGGTAGCCCATCAACCACAAGGGAACCGTGATATTTAAGTTATTAGCTCTTTCTAAGTCCTTGAGTCTCGCACTCTGGAGAGGGCCCACAGGCTCGATAGTGCCAGCATTATTGACGAGAGCAACTTGATCAAAGGTATCAAATCGCTTCTTTGATAGGCTCTTCTCTGCTAAAGACCGCACTGCCACAAGGTCACTTAGATCAATGCTTTGGTGATGATAAGACTCTCCGTAATCTACATTTTCCCGGCGGGCAAAGCCTAAAACATGCCACCCCTCATCGAGAGCTTTCAGACAGATCTCTTGTCCAAGCCCTGAGCTTGTTCCTGTAATTAATACTAGCTTGTCGCTCATCGATAATCCTCGCTATTCAGTCATATACTCTTGTAAAACTGAATTAGGCGATTTTTCGGGCAGAGTCAATGGTGTGTGTGGCAGGGTCAGACGAAGCTTTTTCGAGAAACACATGAAAGGTGGTGCCGTGACTCTCTGGAAACTGCTCTATCGCCCGACTTTCGACCTGGATATAGCCACCATAAGCCGCCACTAAGTACTTTACTATTGGGAGACCAAAGCCTGTCCCCTCCTCACCATCAGTGCCCAGTCGAGATGTCTCTTTAAATTCATCAAACACATCTTTTTGCAGCTCTTTGCTCATTCCGATCCCTGAGTCACACACCTTCACGTGTATTTTTTCGTGATCGATACTCACCTCTACCAAGATCTCTGAATCCGGCTTTGAAAATTTAATTGCATTGCTGATTAAATTATTGAATACATCATTGCGTAAAGTGGTTGGTTCTGCCAGAACTTGCAGATCCTCATGGGCTCCGAAATCAAGCCTGTAGCTTATCCCCTTTGCCCTTAACTTGGATTCAAAAGTCGTCTCCACTTGATCGAGGACAGCCCTTAGTGAAACATTGCTGACTTCAACTTTGAGTTTAGCCGACTTCATTGCCTGAAGGTTCTTCACGCGAATAAGGATCTCTCGAATATCGGAAGACGACTTGTGGATCTTGCGCAAAACACCGGCGACTTTTGGATCGATAGTTTTGAAGGTCAAAATAGCTTCACTCATTCCATGAATGACTGTAAGTGGATTAGCAATATCGTGAGTAACGATTTTGAGAAGGGTATCAACCTTTTTAGTTTTTGATTCTAGTTCCCAGGTATTGATTATCAAAAACTGCCACACAACCATTGGTACTAAGGCTTGAAACACTAGCGCTCCAGAAACTTTAAACGTATAGTCATCAGGAAGCCCAGCCCCATAGCCCGCGATGAGATCGAGATACACATTGAGTAGGAGGAGAGTCCATTGACACCCACTGCCAAAGAGAACTCCAAACCTCCTCGCAAGCAATCCTCCGGTAATTGGCAGTATGGTAAGCCAGTACCAGCCAGCATCGTACATGCCGTCTTTGAACCCAACCACCAGAGCGATCGCTACTGTCGTAAGGGTAAGAATCGCCATCATTGAGTGACGCAAACTGCGTTGATAATATTGCACCAAAACCGGAAGGGTATAGAGTAAGCCAAATGCAGCGAGCCTGATAGCGAAGGGCTCCTGGCCCGTAACAGCCAGAATTACTGCCATAAAGCAAGCGGTAAATATCGCGATGAATGAGAAGATAAAGACTAGCTTTTCTTGTGGGCCCAGGCGTTTTAGTTTTTGCTTGATGGTAACGATATGCATTCTTCTTCCCCATTCACAATTGGAATCGGTTACAAAATGCAATCAATTGAGGAATATCTTTAGGCTGTGTTAACCCTATGACAAGTACTATGTACAGGGTAGTGCAAGCCCATTATCGGTGTTGATTCGAACGTTGCTGTTAACAGTGACTCCAGCCGAGAACGTGTCAACAGTGGCTGGATCTAGACAGCCATTTTGCATAACACGAAACTCACCGCCCACAGTCGACAGGTTTAAGTCAGTAATTGTGGCTAGGGAATCGTTATCATTTAGTTCGAAAAAGCCACCCACTGAATCTAAGGCTGCTAGATCGCTCAAAGAGGTAAGCACCTCAAGATTTACGAATTGGAGGTAGCCACCGATACTCGTGACTGCATTCAGGCCACTCAAACTCGCCAAACTGCTGCCGCCGTTGTCTGCGTCGTTGCCCATTAACTTCAGATTACCTGGAATGGTCGTCAGGTTCGATAGCTGAGATATATCTGCCAGGCTTAGGTTGAATGAAAGCTCTAGATCGGTGCCAACTCCAGTAAGATTCTGCAATCCATCTAAACTAGTTACCCCAGTAGTAACAATGTAGACATATCCTTTCGTGGAGGTAACACCCGATAAGGCGGCAATCGACGTGAGATTTGCAGAGCCATTCACTTCAAGGTCGCCTCCAACCTCGCCCGTAACTCCTGCAAGCCCAGCTATACTGTTGAGATTCTCATTGAGAAGCAATTTAAGATCGCCAGCAACTGTTGCCAGATTTTCAAGCCCTGTGAGAGCAGTGATCTGTGGATTTTCTTGAATGATCAGGGCACCGACTCGGGTAAGCGCCGTGAATCCTGTGGTTCCTGTCAGAACCGGGTTCTGACCGATCGACATCTGCCCTGTTACTTCAGTCAGAGCCGAGAAGTCTGCCGTAGTGAGTAGGGTATTTACAGAAATATCTAAGTCACCACCTATAGTCTGTATCCCCTTTAGGTCCAGTGACACTAGCTTATCATTGGTGCTGACGAAAACGCTGCCCGCTGAACTGGTAAGCCCCGCTAGGCTTACCTGGGTTAAGTCCTGATTACCGGATATAACGATCTCTGCCAGATCACCTACCGCCCCGCCAAGGCCATTTAAGCTAGTGAGATTGAGGTTATCACGGATATCGAGACGCCCACCAATGCTGCTGATGGCTCCTCCCTCGATGAACCCCGTCATCCCAATATTCCCGGTCAACTCAAGGCTTCCACCAATCGAGCCTACTGTTTTTAAAAAGTCTACATTTGGTAGGTTGTTGTTATCTTTGATTCGCAAATCACCAGCAATTGTATTTAAACTGGTGAGTTCCACCGAAGCCAAGTCCTTGTTTTCTATCAGAACCAGATCTTGAACCGATTGGATACTGCCTAAGCCTTTAATTTCGCTAAGGGCTCGGCTACGATAGATCAGTAGGCTCCCACCGATCTCTGTCAAAGTCCCGAGCTGAGCTACGTCCGCAAGCTGATTATTGCCGTCGATAAAAAGGTCATTCCCGATTGATGTTAAGTTCGCGAGACCTTCAAGACTCGGTAGGGTGGGATTTCTTGAAATACTGAAGTCTCCGCCAACCCTCTCTAGCTTGTCTAATCCCTTTAATGAGCTAAGTTCCTCGTTGTTCAGGATGCTAAAGTCACCTTCCACTTGCTTCAATAGAGCGAGGCCACTGAAATCGCTCATCCCGACATTATAGTGAACGTAGAGATTGCCCCGTATCACTTCACAGCCGCTAATATCTTCTAGCTTGAGATCTGAATTGTAGCTAATGAATGCATCGCCTTCGCAGTTGACTGGATCGAAGTTTGCGGATATCTGAGCACCTGATGTCTCAGCATTTCTCTTGTCAGACTTAGAGCCACATCCCTGAGTGACAAAAACGGTAGCAAACGAGGCAGCAAGCCAGATAAACTTTTGTTTCAACAGTCGATCCCCCAATGTAGTGTTCCGATGCCGTTATCGGCAGAAACGGGCAAAGATCTGAGAAATCTTAACTAAATATAATATTATCATAAACTTAAATCACATTTTTCTACCCTCTCACCTGGCTCTTGTAGCTGACTTCTAATCCATACCCAAAGGGATATCAACTTCATGCCAGGTTTGAGCCGATCCGATTGGTGAAAGCGGAAATGTCGAACCTAAATCTACTGAGGCTAAACGTGAATAAGAAAAACTTACTTGAGAAAATCATCTGTGAATTGGAGCAGCGCCTTGTGATTCTCACCCACTCAGCAGCCGATGCAGATCGAGAGTCGCAGCAAGAGCAAAATGTCCCCCTTAGCCAAATCGATCATCGGGCCCTCGAAGCATCCATGCTAGCCAGCGCTCAACTGGAGCGAGTCCGTGAGGCTCAGCAAGTGATACAGGTGTACCGCCAGCTGCCCGTAAGGCCGTTCCAGCTTGGTGACGAAGTCCAGCCATCAGCTTTGGTTGAGTTAGAACATGACGGGCGCTCTTACTACGTATTTCTCGGACCCCAAGGAGCCGGGACAGTGGTTGACTTCGATGGGCATCCTGTGGAGGTCATCACTCCGCACTCACCTTTGGGAGAGGAGCTGCTGGAAAAGCAGGTGCATGACGAAATATTCGTTGAATCACCACGTGGGATTCAGGAGTATCGGATTAAAAGTATTGCGTAGGTAATGGCTGAAGCCTCATCACCATGAAGGCCTTTCAAGGGGTCGCCGATCTCATTAACTTTAGAATCCTGCCAGGGCTAATCAAACACAAATATTGTGAAAGCCTAAGCTCTTATAGCTAAAACCGGCTAACTCTGCTAGAAGTTCCCTGGACAGATCCGCTAAGTTTTTTTCGAGGAAAGAAATGAAAATAGAGATGCAGTCAATTGGCTATGTTGAAAACCCAAGAAAAGAAATTCAAGACGATTATTGGGGACAGGTCGAGAGTAAAATTATTCTCGATGAAACTATATTCAAACCAGATGCGACTGCAAACCTGGAAAGCTTTTCACACCTAGAAGTTATATTCTATTTGGATCGTATCAGCGACGAAAAGATCGAGCTGGGTTCACGGCATCCAAGGAACAACCCTAGCTTTCCCAAGGTCGGCATTTTTGGACAGAGAACGAAAAACCGTTTCAATAAAATTGGAGTTTCACGCTGTAAGTTATTAAAGGTTGAAGGACTAACGTTAACTGTAAGAGCTTTAGACGCCATCTCCGGTACACCCATCCTTGATATTAAACCTTTGCTAAAAAGCTTTCTACCTGAAGACGAGATCATTGAGCCCGACTGGACCAAAAATGTGATGAAGGACTACTATAAAGACTGAGCTTTCTCATGCAGAATAAGCCACCGAAACTTCGCGCTGAATTCAATATTTTGAACTATGCACTCTTCTTGCCAAGGACCAGCTCGACAAGATTCTGAAGTTCTTCAAGGTTCGGCGGTTTAACGAACGCAGCTGCGACACCAAGCCGCTTCACATTAGTCAGCTCGTCCTGATAGCCTGACATGGCGACAACGGGAAGACGCTTGTCAAACTTGCGGAGAGATTTGATCATATCAATACCATTCATGTCAGGCATGATTATGTCGGTAATCACGATATCAGGAGAGTGCTCGCGGATCTTTTCTAGACCCTGGCGGCCACTGCTCGCTTCAAGCACTTCATGCCCCAGGGCATCGAAAAAAGTCTTGAGAAGGTCTCTCAGATCGAGGGTGTCATCGATTATAAGAATACGACTCATAATATCCCCAGTATTTGCTCCTAACCCTAATATCGTCAGGCTTTAAGAAAAATCGATCCGCAAAGCCAGATTCCCCTATAAATTACTGAAAATATTTGAATATATTTGCTATATTTTATCAATATTTGGTCCTATGCCGAGCACTGCATACTGCCTCAGGCTATGATTTGCAAGGGCGGCACAGAATTCCTAGAGTTTGGTGATAAACTGATCAAGATCTTTGGTGGTCCTAAATGCGACGAAAGCGAAGTATGACAAGCGTCCAAAGCAAACAAGAAATCTCTCACGACGAGGCTCAGCAGTCTCTCGAAATTATAAGCTCCGCAGCTGGTTCGAAAGAAAGCCCCATCAAGCTACGCAAGCTTGGAACGTATGTTGGAGTATTCCGACCAACGATTCTCACTATTTTTGGTGTCATGATGTACATCAGGATGGGCTGGGTTGTTGGACACGCAGGCCTCATGGGAGCCCTTCTCATTTTGTTCATGACATTTATCATCACTGGGACCGCTGCCCTCTCATTCAGCTCGATCACCACCAATATTCGCCTTAGAGCAGGTGGTGTCTTTGCACTCGTGAGCCAATCACTTGGTCTAGAAGCAGGAGGAGCTGTCGGCTTACCCTTGTATTTGGCCCAAAGTTTAGGGGCATCGCTCTACATATACGGCTTTGCCGAAGGTTGGACCTATCTTTTTCCAGATCACGACTCAAGGATAGTGGTTGCCTGCACCTTCTTATGTGGGCTGATCCTATCCATCATCAGTGAGAACCTCGCCTTAAAGATGCAGTCGCTCGTTTTAATCGGGGTTGTATTTGCCTTAGGAAGCATGATCGGTGGATTCTGGGGCGTTGAGGAATTCCGAAACCCGCAGCTCTGGGGTGATTTTGAAGCCGGAAGTATCTGGATTCTCTTTGCGATCTTTTTCCCAGCCGGCACCGGGATCAAAGTCGGTGCCAGCCTTTCGGGAAAACTCGAAGATTCTCGGCGCAGCATTCCCCTTGGTACTATGTCCGCGTGGATCGTGGCACTGATTACCTATGGTACGCTCATGGTGTGGTACAGCGTTGTCGCATCCCCTCAGGAGCTACAATCCAACTATCTTATTGCAACTGAATACTCACTTTGGGGCCCAGCAGTTCTCATAGGCCTGCTCAGCTCTTGTTTTTCAGCTACATTAAGCTCGCTTGTCGCAGCACCGAATGTGCTTGCCGCCCTTGGTCAAAACAAAATCATCCCCAAGGGGGACTTCATTGCGAAAGAGAGCGTAGGAGGTACTCCCCGAAATGCGATGGTGATCAACGGCATCTTTGTAGGAATCTCGCTTTTGTTAGGCGACCTCAACCGGGTTGCCGCCTTGATCACCATGTTCTTTTTGTTAACCTATGCAACTCTAAACATCGTCGTACTCATTGAGCAAAGCCTTAATTTGGTATCCTTTCGCCCAACATTTAAAGTTCCCATCTGGGTTCCTGCCCTTGGTACGATCACGAGCGTGTTTGCAATTACCGTGATTCACCCAATTTTCGGCCTCATGGCTCTTGCGATCGTCATTGCCCTCTACATCTACCTTGAACGAAGACAGCTAGAGACACCATGGGAAACAGTTCGATCAGGAATCTTTATAGGCCTGGCCGATTGGGCTGCCAGGCAAGTTCAGAGTCACAAAACCGAGGGAATGGAGCGAGCTTGGAAGCCTGATATTTTGGTCCCGATCAAATACTCCCAACAGCTTCAAGGTGAGTATCGATTTCTTTTGTCTCTAGTCGCCCCCAAAGGATCGATTCAGGCTCTAACCGTACGTAGTAAAAACCGGGCCCCTGACAACAAGCGTTTAGCAGAAATCATCGACTACTTTCGTGCTGAAGGTCTATTTGCAACTCACGCCTTAGTCGACTCAAATACCATCGATCATGGAGTTGAAATCGGTATTTCGATACTGAAGGGTAGTTTTTTCAAACCCAACATCTTGTATATCGACACCTCTCATCTTAACCAGGAGGAAATAGCGGCACTTTTTGAAGTGGCCCACGAGCATCAGATGGGTGTTGCCATGCTCGTTCTCAATGGCCAAACCTTATTTGGACGAGAGAGAGAGATCAATATCTGGATTCGGGATCAAAGCCCGGATTGGACTTTAGGCTTGAGACTCGCCAATCTTGACCTCGCCATTCTCCTAGGCTACCAGCTCAACCGCAACTGGAAGGGGAAAATCAACTTAGTTACTGTGATTAACAAGAAAGAGAACATCGCGCCAGCTCACGAGTTCCTCCACTCGCTGGCAAAGGATGCTCGTCTTCCCACGAATACCGATATTTTTCTGTACCACGGAGAATTCGAGAATCAAATTGAGCATGCCCCTCGGGCCGATGTCAATATCTTCGGTCTGTCACGGAATATTGGTCCCGATCGCCTTCGAGACCTGGCTATTAAAACCAACTCTTCATGTCTTTTTGTACTGGACTCTGGCAACGAGTCTGCTCTTGCTTGACTTGCAAAAATTTTTGAATTTTTCAGATCTAGTTCATACTCGTTTGACAGCCAACATGGATCTTTTTAAGATATTAAGATAGCAACATCTACATATCCGGGGGTTCCATGATACGCTTGCTTTTAGCAGCAATCGGCTTCCTCTTTTGGTCTCCAGTCACTAATGGTATTCAATTCAACCGGTATCACGATGTGTCGTATATCAACCGTTACCTGCATCAAGTTGCGCGGCATCACCCTCATGTTTCAATCCACCGTTTGGGATTGTCTACGGAAGGCCGACCAATCTATTATGTCTTGATCACAAAGTCTAGGGCTCCCGATACGCCGGTGATCTATGTGAATGGCACTCATCATGGCAATGAAAAAGCATCCACAGAGGCAAGCCTTGGTGCCATTGACTATTTGTCTCGAAAGCATCGCAACATCATCATCGATCGGCTCCTCAAGAAGTACGTTTTTCTAGTCCATCCCTTGGTCAACCCTGATGGGCATGCCGCCAATAGTCGGCTCGGAGCCAATGGCATCGATCCCAACCGAGACTACCCTACGCCGTTCTCTCGATCCGAGCCATTTCAGTTAAGGGAGACGAAACTAGTTTCTAGCCTTATGAAAAAGTATCGCTTCAAAGCGTCTGCGGCACTTCATTCAGGGATTGAAGCTGTTCTATGGCCATGGGGATCCTCGAAAATTGCTAGCAATCATGCAGAGGTATTTCTAAACTTAGGGCGGGTTGTTGCTCAAGCTATGAAAGTTGAAAAGTATCAGCAGTCCTATCATGACTACAAAACTACGGGCGAGTTCATCGATTATGCTTACAAAGTCTATGGGACCTATGCCTTAACTCTAGAAGTCTCGGAAGAAGCTAGTCCGTCACCTGAAAAACTTCCGCTGGTGGTTTCGCGATCGGTAAAAGGTTTAATCGCATTAGCGTATGGCTTGGATCGGGTCGAGCTTTCTCATTGACCATCTATTGGCTTGGCTTTTGTGCTAAAATTTCCTCAACCCTTAAGTTAATCTTTTTCTTAAGATCTTGATAGTAATTTTCCGTTCGCCATTGGTCCCTATTTTGCGGTTCCAGTTGGCCTTTCGCATACACCAGCTCTTCCGTACTCAATTCATTGTCTATCTTAAGATCCGGATATAAACTCTTCATCTCCTCATAAGTTGCCAAGTACTTCTCCAGATCTTTTAGATTATTATCAACTCGATTGAGATACCTCTTTGCACGGAAGTAATCCGACAAGAAGCTCGCACTTTGCCTTCGGTAGTTTTCTACATCTTCATCTCCAAAGTCACCCTTCAATCGCGATATAGCATTTGCATAGTCTTCAAAATGCTCCATGAGCTTGCTGTGCCATTGTTTATGGCGATCGATCGAGTCAGTATTGTCGGAAAACCAGACAACATCATCGGCAGTCGATGATAATATGTTGGTCCTCGCCTTTAGTGGGTCTTGAAGGCTAGTTATCAAGGCCTGTTCACTATCGAGTGTCCTTTGCAGGGTTTGCATTTTTGCCTCAAGATCGTCCTGAGATGCTGCAAGCTCCAAATCCGTTGTCTCTAGATTTTTCTGGAGTTGTACTATGTATGCTTGTAAGTTTTTTAGCTCCTCTTTCACTTCAAAGCATTCAGCTTGCTTACTCCCTTGATTGCAGGCTAGGTACTCTATTTTTGTACCTTGCTTTGATATCTCGGACTTAGTTACTTTCTTTCTTTTACTGACATCATGATTTGTCGTCTTACATGATACAAGCACCAAAAAAATCGATAACAATACGAACTTGATCATTTTATTGCCTCTCTAAGCTTTTGAAGTACAGTTTCATACTCACTCGAAAAATAGCTTGCAAATGATTTTTCGTATGCAGATGGCTTCCACTTCTGACGAAACTCATCCCCTAAAAACTCCTTAGCAGAAGCCAGTTGTTCCGGCGTGACGTTCGTTCCCACTTTTGGATATGCTTTAGCAAGCGCTTCATAACTGCTGATTTGATGCTCTAGTTCATCAATGCGATTGACGACGTTCTGCGCACGCCCGACAAAAACCGCCCAGGAACGCTCACATAGCTGCCTACTTCGTTCATAATTGGATGCATTTACACGATTGATTGTTACCGCGAGTTTGGCTTTTGCAAAAGCAAATCGCCTTAACTCTCCTTGATGCCTAGCGACATCACTACTCAATGATTGTTCACTTTTTTCTAGACCATGATTTAAAATAGTATCGGCAGCAGTGTCTTTTAACCGCCTTGCTGCCTCTAGTGGATCAGAAAGGTCCTTCATCAAAAAATTAACCCTTGCTGAAGCTAATCCCAATCCTTTTTCCTTATTTGCTACTTGTTCTTTAAGTTTTGATAGCTCACTTCCCTTACTTTCCAGTTCCTTTTGAATATTATTAATCTGCTCCGCAAGTTTGGTAAATTCTTCAGCAGTTTCCTTGCAAGCTTCGCCAACCATATCCTTAGTACAGGCAATATACTTTACAAGTTTTTCTTTGCCGATAAGTTGATGTCCCCAAAGAATTCCCAAAATACATAGTAGTGTTTTCATCAATCAACAGTCCTTCCTTACATTGAGCAGCATGATGCTCATACAAGACCTAGCTTAGGATGCCTTACCTAAAGCCCTAGGCGCATGAACCAGACCGCGAAGAAAAACGCGGTCATCAAGATCGATTTCAGTTCCGGTATTTAATATCTCACCTGTAACCTGCCCTTCTTCCAACTCCTGATAGGGGTGTTCATCTTCAATTGCGAAGGTATAAAAGAACAGGTCAGGGCTCTTCTCATCTTCGAAGGCCTGTTTCATCTCCCGTGCCAGCTCTACCACCAAACTATTCTTAAATACCAGGCACTTTTCTAGGTGTTTTTTGGCCAGTTCCCGGTCACCCTGAAAACTATATGACAGAGCTAAATTGTATAGCAGCACTGGCTCTAGAGAAGCCGCTATCTTACTACCATGGATAAGATCAATGAGTGTTTTGAATAGGTTTATACCACGCTCTTGCATCTTATTCTCAAAGTAAACCGATGCAAGATTGTTACTATCCTTGGTAACAGGCTCCCAATCTTCATCTTCCATATCAGACTTTGCAGCTTTCATCTCATCTAAGGCTAAATGTACCTTAGCTGCTGTGTGGCGAATCCAAGGATGCCCTCGATCAATCGCCAGAGCCTCATCAACCACCTGGGCTGCGTTTTCTAAATCACCGAGACGCGCATATGCCTTAGCAAGAATCCCTAGGACTAAAATACTTTGAGGGCTCTTCTTCTTGATACGTTTAAGGAGATTGAGAACTCCTTGAAAATCCCCAAGCTCAAGCAAGCAACGAGCCATCAAAGTATCAATCTTGATAGAGTTCACTTTCGAGTCGAAGTTTGCTTCCATTAGAAGGTATTTTGCATCCAAGTAGTTGCGTTCAGCTAGATCGATTTGGGCCTTAAGATACTTCTCTTTGGAAGGGTCACGACTGGATACCTTCAGATACTTTTCAAAGTATCGATAGGCCCGCGCAATGTCCTTCTTGCCAAGTCTCTCAAAAATCTTACTTTCGATTCCCAGAGCTTCGGTAGGCTCTTTACTCTGAACCAAGCACCAAGATATCCCCATAGAACTGAGATGGCGGCTAGCTTTCGTTGGTAGGACTTGAGCCACGCTGTACTGGTTGATAATTTGCGACTCTTGCTCTCTAAAGCGGTCTGCGTAGACTATCACCGGGAAGTCCCAAGCAGACGATATTTTAACTCTTTGTAGGAGGCAGCTACCATGGAGACCTTCAAGTTTCCAATCCATGAGGAGAAGATCAACCTTTTCTTTTGCTAGAACCCGCCAAGCATCCTCACCTGATTCAAAACAGTCAACACGCTCGAACCCAAATTCCTGTAGCATCTCCCGATGGCTGTTGCGCTGATCGAGTGAGCTTTGGACGATGACTGCATGTTTGACCTGGTAGCGTTGGGCAAGAGATTCCGTCTTACTTGGCTCCTCACCCAGAACATTGCGTCTAACTTCCGCAATCTGTCCCGCCAGGGACGGTTCGAAATATTCAATCTCACGCAATAGACTCTTACCCTTTTTTCCATGACCGGCCCGGATATATGCCTCTACCAGATGGAGTTTGATAACGTCTTCATAGCGATAGCAGCGGATCATCTGCTCACAAAGATCTACCAGCTCGTCCCACATGGACTTTTGTTTAAGATAAGAACGATAGAACATATATGGGATCATAGCTGCAAGCCCATTGACTTGCCCTACCTTTCTCTTGAGACGCCAAAGACTCTGACGACTATATTCCGCTACTCCTTTATCAGGGTGCCAGCTAAAGAGACCTCTGGCGAAGGCATCTGGTAGGAAATGGGTTTCATTAACCTGAACGAGGGCACTGAAGACCATAGGGTGACCAATGGGCTGAGAGTATATTTCATCTAGAAAATCACAGAGAAAGGCTCCTGATTCGTCTTTGAATGTGGAGAATACCCAATGAATCTTACCTTGCAATAAGAATGGCTCAACCTCCTCAAAGCTTGAAAAGCCCCTGACCTCTTGAAACTTAAGGCCATCAAAGGCTGATAGCATTTGCACTTTCTTCGATTCAGACGAGCCAATCACTCCTACCCGGAGATAACCATTTTCAATGAGTTTCAAGTTGAATATCATTAGTGATCCACACAGTGAAAGTTCTCAAGTATCTCTAAAATGCTCGAAGGCTTTTCCCCTTGACTACCACTACCTTGAAGCAAGCAAACTCCAGCTCGGTGGAATACTGGCACTCCTGGCGCAGTCAGTCCCATGGGTTTTTTTATCCATCGAACCGACATTTTTAGCTGTATCCCTCCCCCAACTTTGAGAAGGACCTGTTGGTCAACTTTGAGTGAGGGCTCGACGATCATCCCCAATCCCCGTGTCGAAGCATCGAGAAAAATCGCATCCAAAACTTGTCCCTTTTCTAGTTCTAACCGAAGGGGGACCAAGCCATTCAAGCTGTAACGAACCTCCGTTCGCCTCTCTTGCATCAGCAACGACTCGTTGATCACGATGACCTCATGAAGCAATTCTATCTAAAGGTTTATTCGGCGGGATTCCTGCAAAACTTAGTTTACTATGGTCTATCATGGGTAATTAGCGGCAAGCCAAGATCAACAATACAGAGACGAAGAGTCCGTTCACCGTTCAGTTGAATAAAAATAAACCACCTTCACGTATCGGCTATCCTCTTTAAATCAAGAGCTTTTATATATATTTTCTGAAAATGTCATAGTCTTGAGAACGTTCGACTTGAAAGTCATAGGCCAATATTAAAGGCTTAAAGAATTTGTCTTTGTTCATAGAAGTCCACTTTACAATTGACCCTCAATTGTTTCATTGATACTCATCGCTTTTCAGAAAATCACAACTATACGGCCTGATTTGAAAGGTATCTATTCTATTGAGGGATCGAATAAGGGGGAGTATTTATGTATCGAATCACGCTTATGGTCAGCGTGGCTTCTATAAGTCTATACCTTGACCAAGCCAAAGCAAGCGTCGTAGACACCTACGGAATAAGCCCTAGAAGCGTCGCTCTCGGGAATGCTGCGACAGCTGGTGGTGACAGAGCTTATGCAGCCTACGCAAACCCAGCATCACTTACAAACCAGGACGGCACTTCAGTTAGCGTAGGCTATCAGCTCACAAAGCTCAATTTAAAGGATCTAAATGATTCTTCGACCGATGATCAATCGGGCTTACCACGTTCAAGCTATCGAGCGTCGCAAGCTTCTCCCTTAACTGGGACTAATTTTGGCTTGAACCTAGCACTAAGCCCAGCATTTCACTTTGGAGTTGCAGCTTACTTGCCGTCAGACAATTTTGGGCAGCTTTCAGGCAGTGCTCCCAATGAGTTGAACTACCTAAGATTTGCAAATCGCCAGCAGCGACCTGCGATTTATACTGCTTTTGCAGCCCGTTGGCATTCGTTCTCCATAGGAATCGGCAGCTACTATACCTTGCGGGCCAAAGGTAGTTTGGATATGGCCCTCAACAATAAGGCTTCCGCTGCACGTTTTAATTTGGACATGGTCCCTGTGTTAACTCCATACGGGGGACTCCAGTGGCGGCAAGAAACATCTTCTGGGTTTTGGTCACTCGGTGCAAGCTATCGAGCCGCTCAAGAAACCGAATCTAAGATTGATACTCGCCTTGCAGTGGGCGCTACAGGTGACGATAGTAGCTTAACGATTCCTGTGACCTTGCAAACGAGGCTCGTCCCATTCTACGATCCAGAAATTTTCAAGTTAGGCTTTGCCCTTCGCAACGGATCAATAGGCTTTTATACTTCAATAGAATGGTCTAGGTGGTCGGGCTTTGAAGCACCTCTCGTCTACCTCGACGGCGAAGACATTGCTAGCTTAACCCAAACACCTCCCGGCTCAAACCTTAGCCTTGACGATACTTGGAGTTACCGCTTCGGCTTTGCCTATCAACTTACTAGCTTTAGTGAACTCGCTCTGAGGCTGGGTATTGAACATCATGAAAGCGCCAATCAAAGCACAGGCCAGGAAAAGGTCGTTGATCTCAATCGTACGGTTATAGCTATGGGCGCAGGTTTAAAGGTATTTGAATCCTCCTTACCCGAAGGCCGTTCTGCCTATCTCGATATTTGTGCGCAGCATAGTTTCCTAGATGAAGAAAGACTAACAATCACTGGATCTAAGGTCGGAGGTAGTACAGACACGTTCTTGGGGGGGGGTTCGCTATGACATTTGACCAAAAGTTTGCATTGTTGAGGTGGGGATCAATCCTTACCGTGTTCAGCCTACTCACGGCCTGTGGTCGAAGCTCGTCGTCTACGGAGCACGACACATGGGATGACCAAAAACCCTCTAGCGCTCAGCTTGCTTGTAGCGAGATTTCTATCCTCGGTGATTTAGAATTGTCAGGAAACTACGTTTACAACATTTTACACTGTGCTTCGAATCAGAGCAGCTCTGGCACAAGCTCCCTTCCAGGCATTCTCAATGCCATCGACAAGCTAAGTCCAGATGGCATTCAAAGCCTCATCGACCTCCTCCTATTGCCTAATCCAGAAGGGCAAGATCGAGAAGAGGTATACCCATTCCTAACTGTATTGAGTGTAGCCTTCGATCGGGGCATGAATGATCAGGAACGAGACTTGTATCTTGCTGAAGAGCGGCTCTACGATCTTCAAAACCTTTTACTTGGAACCAACCTGAATCGATCGCTAGAGCTGTTCGAGCGATGGAGCCATCAGGGGCAACTACGGCCTCTACTAGAAACGTTTGGGGTCTTTCTGTCAGATATCCAAGACGGAAGACTAGGAGCACTAAGTCAAGAATTGCTTCAAGGGCATGCTATCCGCCCACACCTTCTGCCAGTCACAATTGAAATTTTGCGAAAACGAAATCTATGGCGCCTTATTGAATCACAGCTGACACCAAAAAACACGATCCCACTTACAGCCCCTCACCAAAAAGAGATCATGAAGTCTTGCTTAGAGACATGGGCAGATACAAATCCCGCTAGCGAGGATGAAAATTGCCTTGAATCAAGTGATATTCAACTAATTCCCAACGATCAAATTACAACAGGCCTAGATCATTGGGAATCGTATCTTGAGGCAACGGGCGATACATCATTAAGGGCAGTCATAGGCAGCTTATTCCAAATCATATCCTATATTCAAGGTCTCCCCCCAAAGGAGCGTTTGGATAGCACTCGAAAACTTCTCCAGATCAGCGACGACTTTTTAAGTACCCAAGGTCAACCAATAAAAAACTTAGTTGCATTTCTCTATCAACTAAACGAAAGCAGTGCAGCAGATTTCAAATCTTCTGCTGAAGCTGCTAAGAAACTCCTTGAGCCAGCGTTCGATCCGACCTTGAACAAATTGAGAGCTAAGGCTGGAACTAGTATACTCACCGACTATGGAATCCAGTTAGTCCGCCAAGGTGGGGTCATTCCAGGTTGTAATGATCTTACACTCCCGAGCTTAGAAGAAAAGTTTTCATCCTTCGATGAGGCTCAAGAACTGCTTGGATCTTATTTCAGACCTCACCTATCTTGCGGCTATCTACCGCCAATGGTCGCTGCTATGGGCCACAAGATGGGTGTTCAACTTTCTTTCGATTGCAGCTCGTCATCGGCAGAGCCCATGTGTATCCAACTCCCCCTCGACGCTTACACAAAACTCTATGCGCCTGAGCTGACATTTAGAAGCGATAGTGAGGAAGACCCCAAACTCACGCAAGCACTAGTTGTTGAAACCCTGGCTGAGACTATTAACGAATTGCAGCGAGATCCTTACTACCTTTGGAACTGGAATCTGAGTTCGGGACCTGTCTATGATGTTAAACGCCTGGAAGGCCTTGTCGGCTGGAGTCAAAGCCAGCAAGGGGGTATTTACGCAATAGATATTATGAAAATTGATCAACAGTTGGAGAAAGAGGGCTTACTTTTCTCAAGAGATTTTCTAGAGCGTCTCCTCGCTATCAAAGTTAAAAAGCTCGCAAGTATCGGCGAACAATTCTATCACCTAATGCCTGATGGCGAGACCATGGCCGCAGACAATCGAGCCAGCCGGGTATTCGCAGGTCTCTACACCGATGGACCGATGATTCAAGTCTATCGCGATAGGTTTCAACATGAAGGAATTCTTGAAACACTGCCCGCCTCATTAAAGACAAGCTTCCAGACCAATCCGAGTCGATTATCACTAGTTCTTTCTAAATTTAAACAAGTCGATTCCATCTTTAAAAACCCTCATAGTAACCGACAGGGGCAAGCTGAAGTTCAAACAATCACTCTGGGGTCAAATGTTCTCAATTATGTTGGTTTTGATGATAGTGGCTACATTCTAAAGGACACAAATATCATCTCCCCCAAGCAAGTATTTGCAGATAAGCCTTACATCGAAATAGGTCATCAAAAACCCTGGTCTCTTTGGAGTAAGCACCTTCAAAGCGGCGGTTTGAGTACCAAGGACATTCCTTTGGCAATCAGCTCTATTGGCGAACAGATTGTCAGCGATTTCGAATACTGGGCCATCCTAACCGCCATGCCTGACTATTCTAGCCCCAGTGCCTGGCGCGCTACTCTTTACGATCAAGATCGCAACTATCAAGCTGTAGATAAGCAATTCTTCACATCTTCCCCTTACTCCCGATCCGAAAAGCGGATGATTTCACTCTATATGCTTACTCACTATCTCAAGGCTCCTCTATATATTCCTGGGTCATACAAGGCTTCTGGCCAAAGACTCTATAATGACCATGAATCCTGGCGAGCATTTACAAACCTCAGTTTCTTAGCTGACCCAACGAAACAGCTTTTTCCCTGGACCATATTCCATAACACCTTTCCAAAGGTTTTAGGAAGTCATGATAGCCTCGAACAGATCCAAGAAAACATTCTCCCTCCTCCCGAGGATATACGAGACAGCATCTTTAGCCGGCGGTTTGTCTTTCGTCGAAATCGCAATATGTCTCAATTTAAGGCGAGTACTTTTCGAACGGCTGAGCAACTTAAGCTTTTTTCAAGCTTAAACCTTCTAACTTTTACTGGAGATCGTTCCATAGCTTTAGCACAACCAAGTGTGGCTATTCTGGATCGCTACTGCTACCAGGATCGCAACTCTAGCCTTGCCGATCAACCTTGTCCCATGAACTTAACTCAAGAGACCGATGATGAAATACTAGCTCATGGTGTCTTGAAAGACTTTCTGGCTCGTACTCTAGCCGCCAAGTGGTGCCCATTGCTAAGCTCACCTGATTGGCAAGAGGTTCTTGAACTAAAAGTAATCGACCAGGAAACTTGCAGATTCTCAGCGGGCCAACTGTTTGCGATCAATCACGATGGATTTCCGCATACCTTCGGCAAACAAGTACTCGCTGATATACTGAACCTTGGGAAAAACCCAATTCTTCGCCCGGAACTACATCAGCTAACCAGTAAAATCCGCTTCGAAAAGGTAAAGGCTGCTAGGTGGAATCATAGCGCCGATTACTGGCTTAGAACTCACAATGGTTTGCTGAGTCAGAAATCAGGATCCCAAGATTGGTACTTCCAAATTTCAGCTCTCAATTTTCGCATTGCTAATACAAGTCTCCTAGAAAGCTATACTGGATTCTTAGAAGAACTCATGGGATCAGCAAGGTTCAATGAGCTTAGCAAGCAATTGGCTCTTCGCAGCTCAGACAACAATTCCAGGCCTGTTATTCGCGAGTTACTACAGATTTTTGTAGACCATCAGAGTAAACTCGAAGAAAAGGGTGGCAGCGCCGTGGAGCTATTTGTGAGTTTAGCTCATAGTATCCTAAGCGATGAGCACCTCCGTCACACTATGATTGCTACTTTAAGTCATCACAGTAGCCCAAGCTCCCACGAATTCTTAGCCACGGACTTTCCCGCAGCTGTTCAAGGCCTCTTCGGGCTCTCTTTTGATTGGAAAGATAAAGGCTTGCTCACCAGTCGTTTTCTAATCAATCGTGATGTAATGTTTGGCATCCGGGATCTACTGCTAGTCTTTAATCACCAGCAATGGGATAAAACCTTTCTATCCTTACATCAAGCAATGGCCAATCTAGGGACAGTCCAGGAGCAGGCTAGAGTTATTCAAGTTCTTGTCAGATGGATCACAACCACAAGCTTGAGCTTCGATATGGAAACGAAGGAGCTAAATGCTGATGGCTTGGAAAAGCTGTTCGTGGTCTGGAATCAAACGTCGTGGGGTGAAGACCTAAGTCAAAAGCTAAACCTATCGTTTGATGGAATGTCGATTCCACTTCGGGGGCTATCCAATCAAACCCAGGGTAATTTCTTAAGCATTTCAGAAGAGCTGACGTTGCCACTATTAAAAGCCTGGCCAAAGATTGCCAGGCTTCATTTGCAAGCACACGACAGTTTTGAACAAGAACTGGGCTTTTGGAGTTCATTAGCCCTTGACGTTTTGATTCCTCTTCATCAGAATGCCGATGGTTCTCAAGCTCTAAATAACTTGATCAAAGATCCGCGTCTTGGGTTTAGCAATAAGCTCTGGGTCGACGGCCTTCGGGACGCTCGTAGTCTAGCTCAGTTTGACAAGGCTATTGCCGCAATTTCGCGGGCTAGAAGAGACGATTGGAGTCAGTGCATCAAAGATATGGATACACTTCTCCCCCAGCTTTCAGCGACATTGCGCTTTGTCCATGAGCGAGGCCAATGGCATGGACTGGGTCACGAAGAACTTAAAAACTCGTTCCAGTCTCTGCTACATCTTAGTGAGAACAAAGAGGGCCTGCTGGATAAGCAAACCGAAGTGGTTGATTTTTGGTTAACCGCACCGTCCTTACTCTACGATTAGTGGTTTTATTTCGGCTCTCTCCAGGGGTGAGAGCCTTTTATTTCAATTACAAGGGGTTACTAAATGAAAATTGCAATGATGGCACTGGGCTTAAGTGTATCAACCTTAGGATTTGCAAAAGCACTACCTGAGGCGCCAGCAGACTGCCTCGACAGTATTCAGCTCAAGGGCTTTTGTTCTGATTTTTCCGCACCACCATTGGTTGGCTCTGTGAAAATCAAGTTCTTTGTGGCAGCTGAAAAGTCTGATTTTCCCACTGTGGATAGCGCTACTAGCCGTTACCTTGACTTTGTCGCATGGCCCGGTTACGCGCTCGCGTCTGGTACGGACAATTTAGAGTTCAATCAAAGCGCTGTTCTTGCGCCGATTCCAGCACAAGGAGACCAAGCAGAGATCCTTCGCCACTACGCTGACTATCGCATTGCAGCACCAATCGTTGGCTGGCAAAATGTCCGCGTCTTGACTCACAACACTGTCGTCAAGACCTATGATGGTGCTTTAGCTTCCTTAGAGTTTGTCGTGCAAAATCAGGGGCCGCAAGAAGTACCTGCTGGCGCCGCTGAACTCGATGGCTCGGAAGGAGTTAAAGATCAAATTGGTTCGGTCCATGTGGTCGACTGCAGCACTTCAGAACTTTGCACGAGCAATCAGCATCTATTGATCTATGAATCTACAGTAACCCCTGATATTAATATACTACCAACAATAGCAGGTAAGGCTATTCAAGACGGAATCGAAGGTATCATGATTGGAATGTTCCTGAACGTTGATAATGGCGATGGCGACATTCTATAGATGAACTGACAAATTAGCTGAACTTAGTTTTAACGAGCCATTGACGCTTATTGAGCAAGAGATTACAGTATCGGCTGCTTGTTTGGATCAAGCAGCCTTTTTCTATTATTATTAAGGAGTTTTCCGTGGCAGGGGCAACACGAGAAGAGACTTTTGACATACCAGCAAAGCAATTTTACAACGCACTTCTCGATTACGAGCACTATCCCAAGATCTTGTCTGAAGTCGATAGTATAGACGTTCTAGAAAAGGACGAACATCAGGCGAAGATTCAATATAATATCCACATCGTGAAAAAAATCTCCTATACCCTGAAGATGACTCATGATAGACCTCGGCGGGTGGCGTGGGATCTACACGCTGGCAGCCTGTTTAAGAAAAACTCGGGCGAGTGGCTCATCGAGGATCTTGGGGACAAGTGCAAGGTCACCTATAGTGTGGATGTAGCCTTAAAAGTGTTTGCTCCAAAGGCAATCACAAGTAAGCTTGTTTCTGTCAGCCTACCGCGGATGATGAATGCCTTCTATGAGCACGCAAGAAACATGTAGGCATATCAGACAAAATCAGGGCATTTACAATCGAGCAAAGGTTAAAATTTCAAAATCTGTGACTAAAGCAGGAGTCTGCAACGAGGTACCTGCCTCGTCGACGGCTATGTAGCATTGATCCCAGAGCTGGCGGCTGCCATCCTCTTTGAAGCTTGTTTTACCAAGCCTGTCTGCAGACCGACATAGAAACATGGGGTAGAAAACCCCACCACGCTCCTCGCTACCTAGCACCACGGGAGTCTTGCCACTGGCTTCAGACTTAGCTAACCATATCAAATCGAATCTAGGATCAGCTTTTACATAGCGCAGCTTCTCAGACTGTTGGACAACGGTATCCCCATATGCAAACACACACTGGTCATCTATCTGTTGCCCCCCATGAGCACCATCCTGGTAATCGGCGACACAGTGTTTTTCCCCGGCCTTAGCATCCTGTTGCTCTCTCGATGTAGTAAAAGGTAGTTTAGCCAAATCGTTTCCTGATCCGATAATTTCAGTGGCGATGGTAATATCTTGAGCCGGCCCAGATGTTTCAACCAGATCACCGGTAAGATCCTGAAGGACCACTGTGATAACAAACTGATCAAGGTCATCGTGCTTCACTAGTTTGTGAGGGTAGTCAGAACAGCCTTGAGCCCCACCTGAGCACGTATCAAGAACTAGCTCACCGGCTTTGAAGAATTTCAACCTTACTGTCACGTATCGACCTTCCGTAAAACGATACTTTTTAAGATCTAACATTAGCTCTTCAAAGGCCTTAGGCTCTTTAAAGGCAATACTATGATCGACCATGGATTCAGCTTCTTCCTTCGGATTCGCACAGTTCAAGCAGGTAATAGAAACTGTCGCTTGGTCATAGCCATCTACCTTCACCTTAGGGGCACCAATCATGATACTGGATAATTTCGAGCTACCTGGCTCGACAACTGGACCCAAGACTTGCTTCTTGCATGAGCTTAACCAAACTATGAGTAACCCGACAAGACAGATTCCTCTCACCTTCGCCTCCTTGCATTAGAGATGTGATCATATGTTACCACAGATTTAAAGATCAACTGCGATGCTCTGGCTTGAGACGCACGTAGAGTACTTTCTTGTAAATCGCAACGACTTCATCCTGCTCATCCCATACCTCACAAGAGAACTCAGGAAGGTATTTATCTCCTGCTCCGGTTTCCGATTTGATTAGATCGATCATTCCCTGATCGACCTGCAGATGAGCCGTAACAGTGCCTCGCCCAGGTTTCACAAACTCGATCTCACCACTTTTGTCCCATACGTAGTATTTTGGCCCCAAATTATGAAGCACCATAAACATATAGAAAGGGTCTAACATGGCGAATAATGAGCCACCAAAGTGCACTCCAAAATGATTCCGATTGAAAGGATAAGACTTAAGTTCGATTCGAATATAGCGGTAATCGCGCTCTACCTCTGCCACACGAATTCCTGAAAAAAGAAACGGCGGCCAAAGACTCAAAAGAGTCTTAAATGTCCGGGGGTGAGACATCAATGCTTCATATTGTTTGCGTAAGCTCTTCATCGAAATCCAATCTTGAATTTTTTGCCCTGAAAAAAGGCCCAAACCTTACCATAAACTCGCAGCCCCTTATCAGTGATCGCGACACCGCCTCCATCAGCGGCTGCATAAATAGGCCAATGGCACTTTTTCGATGCCATGACTAGGGCATCTGAATATCGAATATTATTCACGTAATGAGGAAAAAACTCAAACTTAACAAGCCTCATGGCTATGAAATTCTTAATACCTACCTCATTTTCGTCTCGGTCAAAATAGGGAAAGCTCGCCGTTCGAATGTGCGGAGTCATCAAAATCGCACCAGCGCTATGGCCAGCTATCAAACCACCTGACTTAGCATAATATCGCAGTTCGTTAATAAAGCCTGAACTGCGAAGATACTTAAGAAAGTGGAAGGTATTACCACCAGAGAGATAAATCAGGTCCGACTGCAATGTTTTTCGTAGCTCCTTTTGCGTCACTGGGGATTCTAAATCCAGCATCCGAAATTTAATATAGTCGTAGTGTGCGAACCGCTCAATAAATTCGTCGTAGCATATCAAGGCATCATCCTGATGAGCAGGGATAAATGTGATTTGTGGCCGCTTTCGATCGATCTCATGGAATAGGTCTTCATCCATATCCTCGTTGTCTTCAGCTTCACCAGAGCTGAACATCCATAACCTCATCATAAACCTTCTCGATAATCTGAAACAAGCTTGAGGATGCGCCGATAAAAGCGCCGAGAAAATATGGGTGGCCGAACAGCTTCACGCCATGCCTTACTAGGTTTGAAGTCGGGATTGAGAATTTGCTCGTTTACAAAATGAAGGATCAGCTGCTCTAGCTGCTCAAAGCTAAAAGAGCTACGCTTTTTCAAGATTTCCTCGACCACCAGACACAACGAATCACCGGTAATCCGCTCTGGGTGGTTGATCTGCTGAGCCCGCTGACGAAGATTTGCTAGTATGATGGCCGAGGACCGCCCCTGATTGTCTGAAGTTTTCTGGACAAGCTTAATGTAGGATTTTTGAAACTTCTGAATATGCTGCCGCAAGGCTCTGGTTTTAGGAAAGCTCTCATACTGGCTGTGATGAGACCCAAGAATCTTCAGAAAGGCTTGCTGATCGAGAGGCTCTAAATCGACCATAGCACCCGGCAGCTCAAGTAGCAACTTGCGGGTGTTGCTGAGAATATTGCAATTCTGACCATCAGCTACCTGATGAACCCCCTCGCGAGATTTTATCTGTTCCAGATAGCTATGGGATTTTAGTAACTGATCAACGTGCTTGTTGGCAAATCCCATGAGAAACTTGATCTGAGGCTCGTTGAAACCCACTTTCCAAAGCAGTTCTTCCTTAAGCCGCCATTCGAGAAGTCGATCGAACCGTTTCAAGGATCGATGGTTGCGAAACGAGTGGATCGGCTTTCGCTTACCACTTATCAGATAATCCACAAGCTGGATGAACGTCTGAACCGTATAGCGTGCTTTACCTCGTTGTTCCTTGATATTCGTCGACCAGCGCTCTGCATCATCAAACTTATATTCATGATAGTAAAGGCCGAACTGCCTGACCGAGCCGAAATCTATAATACCGCCGTCGGCGAGTACATTGTCGCCATCCCAGTCAAGCCAACAAAAGATATAATGGGCTTCAAACTTAGCTGCGATATCAGCAAAGGTCTCGACCATGCGATCCCTAAGGTAAAGGTATTGATTTTGACCCTTGGGTATTTTCCAGTCACCGTTTTGAACCTGCCTTTGAATATAGTAGTCTGCCACATCCTTTAGCCTTAGATATTGCCCCTGTTTAAGGTGATTGAAGAAGTGAGATGGCCTGAGCAAATTCTTACCAACACGAACTGTGGTCCCTAAGCCCTTGGGATAGGCGATGACACACAAAACCCGTTCCGTATCGATCCGATTCTTTGTAAGTATCTCGCTAAAAAGGACGTCAACCAAGCCTTCCGATACTGTGGAATGGCCACAGCCATAACTGACTGCAGGATCGCCGGTCCTAAAATACTTATTGTTAATTGCAGTTGCCGGTGAAAGGCACGTAGCTCCAGTACCACAGGAGGAAACATCCCAGACTTTACCTCGGTGGCGAACAACACCGTTCCAGATGCTACGCCCGTCACCAGATGTTATGCCAATTTTACTTGGGTGCTGAAGTTGTAGATACCGGGTCGCCATGTACTGGTTTGGTTTGACATCATTAGGGTCGATCTTCGTTCCATGAGTCATATCGTATTCATTGATAATCTGAATACTAAACGTATCTAGGAGCGCCGATTCGAGGGATCGACTCATAACGTGGGGATGATCACTGGAGATCAAGCCCATCTCTTTCGCCAGTGGAAAGTTGAAGTAGCTGATACGTCCGCGGCCACGATAGCGAACTCGATAGCTGACAAAACTGCCGTGGACAGACTCCTTAAAGGGATGGGTTCCATCTATCTTGCGAATCTTGGCATATGATTCTTGGATCATCTTCTTTTGAAAGTTCTTCAACGCCATCAACACCCTCATCGATCTATGGGTATTTTCGGAAGCAATGACGAGTCCTTTAATGATTGCAGAGGATTAGCTAAAAAGACGCTGTACGGAGATGCAAGGCACTACAATCAATGAGATTTAATTACGAACGAAGACTTCATTGGCTAGCTTGATACAAAGATTGGGAAAAAAAGTGGGTATCGGAGGAGTTCATTTCCGATACCCTCTAAGGGGGCACACTCGATCAAAACTAGATTCTGCGAATGTCACCGGGCAGATAGTATCTTTAGAGGTCCAGTGAAACTGGACAACGAGAGCTTGCACTCTCATCAAGACCTCCTGACCATAATCGATGTTTTGTAATTTTGCTACAATTTATTCGACAAGAATGGTCGATATCCAGATTTTCTCGTAAAATAACCTAAATTTTAAATTACGCTACTTTTACCTAGGTAGGAACAATCAGGGTAAGGGCCTTGATTCTCAGTATTTGCAGCCATTAAAAGTGCAAAGTTCAACTTGTAATCATCACAGAGGTCGGCTAATACCATTAGCTAAATGTTGTCTTTACTACAGCTTTCCACAGCTATGGCAGAGACAGCAGCAGGAGTGTTCAACGCCATGACCACCCTGTAGGATTCGCCATATCCTTTTCGATAAAGATGCCGGAATCAATCTTGTTTCGGCATCTTTTTTTATTTCAAGTATTTCCTCTACGCTGAAGGCGAGTAGACGCTGCTTAGAGTTGCGAAGGTCAGGCTGCGCGAGGTGAGAAAGCTCAGCCCCTGACGTAACTCTGAATGGAAATCAGGAAAAAGTTCCCATAAGAGCCTATCTAAGACAATGATGTGATCCTGCAAGTCGTGATAGGAGGTGTTGCCATAAAACTCGGGGCTAAGCACTTGGATCATCTTGTGCAAGAAATCTAGCTCGGCCTGCGTGATTGCATCATGAGATCGAGCTTGCCCTTCCCGCAGTGAGTTATTACCAAAAGCCCAACGGGTTCCTGACAGAAAACTGCTCATGACACCCATTTTGATAACGCCACGGCGAGTGATTGGTGCGATCATGAAGACTTGCCTCCGCTTAGGTCGAAGGCTAATCTAAAGAAAGGTTAGATGATTTGCAATAGACTTAAGTAGATGATATAAAATCGTCTTCTTATTCCTGCTACCGGATTGATATATGTGGTCTTGGCTTCGAAAAGTAATTAACTACACAAAGTCCAACGAATCGGTCTCGCTTGTCTACTTTGTAGGCCGCGGACGAACACATCGCCACCGACTATCGAGTCGCTTTATTGTTATCGGTAGCCTCACAGCAGTGTTCTTGAGCTTATTCGGTATCGCTGCCGTGATCGCCTCGGGAATGTTTATTGAATCACGAAATTACTTGGTCAACAGCCTCCGTGAACGGACCGAACAAGTTCTGAATTACCAGTCGCAGTATGAGAATATCTTCGAGCAAGCATATGACGATACTCCTCAGCTTGAGAATCAGATGCAGACCGAACCCGCTGCCCCTGTCATCAACCTTAAGGATTGGCAAGAAGCTAAAGCTAGCCCCCTGTTCTTTATCAGTCGCCTAACGATGACAACGCTTGCCCGAGGGGGAACAAGCATCGAGTTTTCACTTTCGAACACTTCCGAAAGTCTCTTGAAAGGTTACTCCTGGGGAGTTGCTAAGCTTCAGCTTGCAGACGGCAATATCAAACTCATTGGAATTCCCAACGATCAGGTCATCCTCACGGAATCTGGCTCGATTATGGATCTTAGCCTAGCGAATAGCTTTAGCTTTCGAAAACGATGGAATTCCCAGCTTAATTTCAGCCTTCCAAGCGGCGTTGAGGGAGCAGAGCTGGTAGGAATGATGCTCTACTTCGCCGACCAGAATGGAGAGCTTCTAGCTCGTTACCCCTTCAAACCTCTAGGCCCTACCGCCATTGAGCTTAGCTCTCATTAGAAGCAACTTGCTCCTAGGCAGTTCTGCACGATTTCACAAGATGAGACCGTGCCATCACCCGACACCGAACTATCATCATTGACTACCGACTGAACACAGCCGAGGCTGAGCGCTTGGCAGGCTGCTCCAGCACCACAGTCAGGATTCTCGGAACAACCTTGATCGCCATTATCTACAAAGTCTGCAATCTGTTGCTCAACGCTATTGAGTTCCGAACCCGAAAAATCGATGAAACTGCAATCGCTGGTGGCCGCAAGCACTAGGGATAGGTTGGTTTGTACAGAAGCAATCAAATCAAGGTTGGTACTAAGGTCTTCAATACCTGGACATTCCTCCGTACTGTCTCCAGTACCCGTCGCATTATCCTGGATCGATTGAAGAGCTGAACTCACTCCACTCATAGCCGTGTTACCATCATCGACAGCAACAACAGCAAGTACCCCACCGAGAAAGCAGTTAAGGTTTGCTGTCGCTCGGGTCTGCCCCTCTGGAGCTGTATCAAGCAGGGTTATCGATTGGCCAATGGCAGCAATTCTAGCATCCCTCTCATCCCCAGAACCAAAAACGCTGCCAGATATAGAATCAAAGATGCGGTCAAAGGTAATTTTACTGCTACTGCTACCAGAATCGATAATATCAATCACAATTTGCCAAACATTGAATCCTGACTGCCCCAGCAACGCTGCAACCTGCAGGAAGCGTTTTTCATTGTTATCTTTTTCAACTTCGTTAAGCTTCGCCACAGCCTCGTCATATTTTTGATCATCAATCAAGTTCGCCGCTTCTTCCATCTTGCCAGTATCATCTGTATCGGTAACCAGTGATTCATAGATATTTGTGCTACAACTCAACAAAAACAATAAAGCCCCCAGGCTCATGGTCGCAAGCTTCATAATTTCTCCTAAAACGTCATGGAAGTCCGCAAACTAATACCATATCGAGCATCCTCACGACTTCCCGGATTACGATCCAGTTCAACAGAGTACTGGGCAATTTCTAATCGAGCGATCCAAAGGTCAGCAAAAAGCCCCCAAGTGCCATAGCCATCGTTGATGCCCACAACTGCACCGTAGTCATGATCCTTGCTAAAAGCCTTGGTGCCAATTTCGGCTCCCCAGTGGAAGAGGCGCGACCAATGCTTGCCATCACGATTCTCCATATCTTGAACATCACCAAGAATATCAAGGTTCCAAGAACTCATGGGGTAGCGCCACAAGAAGCCCAAACTGGACTTTTGCCGGATATTACTCGGTGCATCGTCGGAGTCAAAATATCCCATGTCACCAACGTTTTCCACGATCAGTCCAAGCCTAAATCTAGCTATTGGAGTCCACAATGCAGACAGGTCGCCCCCAATACCATTGCCTTGAGTAGTGTCGGCGAAGGCTTCAATATCGGTATTTTCGAGATCAAGGACATCAGTGAAGATCAATTGTCCGGTAGTGACAGTTCGAAACATTGGTTTTAGCCCGAAGCCCAGCTTTACAACGCCGCCCAAGCTTAGCCCATAGGCAATGTAGATCCCCGTTTGGGTGTCCACGATATAATCAAACTGCGGGGTGGTCGGCCGCCGAAGCTCGATATATGTCTGGTTTTTGACAAACGGCATCACTTCCACAGAAAGCACCCGCATGGCGAGCAACTCTAGCTCGAAGCGGCCCAGATGTCGGTCCCCGAATTTATTCTCAAACTTTCTAATAAACTCAATCACTGCATCGGTATCGCTTTTGCCAAAATCGTGGCCTACCACATCATTGATCGTTGAAACAACATTGCGGCCGACAGAGAGATTGATCTCTAGGGGCCTTAGTTGAAAGGCAGCATTGTCTTCGGCGAGGGTTGCAGGATTGAAGCGAGGACTTTGATTTCCGTAGTATTGAGCAGCATAGGTTCCTCCCCGCCCCCTAATTCGAGCCGTTTCAAAGGCATAGTCCAACTCTTGAGCACTAGCTGGAATACTGATGAGTAGCAGGCACCATACCCTTAGCATCTTAAAAAACTTGAGCATCGTATTTCCTAACTCGATAGAAGCTACTCAAATTTTATCTTAATTTGCTGCCAAGAACCAATTCTCCATAAGAGATGACCATTGCTACGAATTCAACCTCTGTTTTACTCAGCTTGGCATGATCGATATGCCTTTCAAAAACGACATCGTCGACTTAAAAGTCCAAACTGACTCAACATTTTTACAGATATCGGTTTTTTTCCTGTTCTCTATAAGCACCTATTTTCGAGGACTTAGCCTAGGCTGAACTTGGCCCCAGCTTTGCAATATTATAGGTGTACTCATGGATTGGTAGCCAAGGCCTCTGCCTCTTGCACTGAAGCGAAAGCTGTTATTTGCGGAGTGGAGCTGAACTGAACATGGCGTGATATGGCCTCGCCTACCATCCACCTCTTTCTATCTGGGCACGAGGTGCTCCCTATAACACTGCATAGGGAAATCCAAGTGACTCATGGTTCGGATCCATGGCAAATGGTTCAAGACTGGTTTGCCCCAGGAAGCCCTGCGCAACGGCTGTCGTTGATCACCCCGATCCCATCAACGGCTGCCAAAAAAAGGCTTCTTAGTCTTGTACATTGAGTTTGGTCCCTAGAACGGCCATGGATGCGAGCCATACCTTTTACACAAATAGAATTCTATCCGCCCCGCCGGATAGATGTCCCCATTCGGCGAAGTGTTGGCAATGTTGCCAGCACTTTTCTTTTTGAACGCCAAATTATCGATTGCTTGAGAAACTTCTTCCGCCTTCAGTGTGCTGCTTCACTCATTTTACAATTCTTAGTTGGGATATGCATTTCGAAGTAGATTGAGGAGCATTTTTTTCAGAAACAGAGGGTCCTCATACTGAAGCTTCTGCCAGAATAAATAGTGATCGCAGCTCGCGATATTGATTCTCACCAAAAACTCAATGGCTCGTCGATCCAAAGCTTGCATACACGGCAGTGCTGCAAGCCGATCCACAGCAACAGCTACAATCTCATTACCATTATCAACAAGCTCTGGAATATCACTATAGGCACCCTGCGCCACCCGAAACAGGGAATCGTTGCCACTGTAGACATGAACCGCAAAATCAACAACGATTTCAAATACTTGCTCGCGACTGGAGCGTTCATGTTTATCTAAGGATAGAATATTATTGATCTCTTCGATCATGCGAGATTTAAACTCTCTCATCACCGCCGAGATGATCTCATTACGATCCTGAAACAAATTATAAAACGATCCCACTGAACAGCCAGCTCGGCTGGTTAAAATATCGACCTTAAGGCCTTCAGCTCCCTGCTCACGAATGACTTCTTCCGCTGCATGGATCAATTTTCTTTGTGTTTCTCGGCTTCTGGCCTGCTTCGCTTCTTTCATGAGGGCAGAATGCTGGAAATACCACCAAAGGTCAAGAGCTGCTCCTTAACGAAACCTACTTACATCGCCAGTAGAAATAATTATGTCATTATCGACTGGTACAAAAATTCATCAGAATTTAGAATTTAAATTCTAAATAAATATTCTAAAATGACCGTATAATAAGTTAGAACGCGAGTTCTAATCTGACGAAAGGAGTTTCTCATGAAAATAGCAAGCGCACTTTTGGCTAGCATCCTACTTTCCGCCACAGCTTCCGCCAACCCAGCGGGAATCCCTGGTGGTGGAGGCGTTCCTGAAATGACAGAAGATCGGGTCGCTGAGATCAGAAATTTCTGGGAAAGCATCTTCCTGGGAGAAAAGCTAGCGGAAGGTAAAGATGGGCAAAATCTAGATGATGACCGCAAGATTTCCAAGGGTGATGAAAAGAAAAAGACTTACTAAAGTCATTTATCGATGCCAAAAAAAGGCCCTGTTCAAGGGCCTTTTTTAGCGCTTAGAATAAAAAGTCGATCCTATGAACGGAACAACTCACCCATCTTCTTGCCTAGGATCAAAGAAGATCCCATGATGCAGACGGTTAGAATGAGCATGCCAACCATACCAAGAGCACTCGCCACCAATTCACCACTGCCCTGTTCCAAGAACAGCACGTAAATCGCCTTGGTTAGTGGATAGAATTTCTCTTTCATCGCGAGAATCAGACTGTCGCTAACATCAAGCATTGCATAGGAGAAGCACAGTAGTGCTCCTGCGATCAAGTTCGCCATAACCAGTGGAATGGTAATCTTCCGCATGGTGTGAAAACGGGACGCTCCGAAAGTCTCCGATGCTTCTTCAAGGGAGATGCTGGTCTGCTGGAGCCCAGCGACAGCGGAACGCACCATGTAAGGCAAGCGCCTGATCGCATAAGCGATAACCAAGAGGGGAATCGGATTGTTTAAGGGATCTAGAGCCGTATCTGAATAGGTTACTACGTAGCCAAAGGCCAAAACGATACCCGGCAGCGCGAGCGGCACCATCACTAAACTATCCAAGAGACTTGGGAATGGGACAAGCTTGCGTACAATCACGTAGGCGATCAAAAGACCTAAGACCAAATCCACAATCGTCGAAAGCCCAGCAAAGAAAAGACTATTTTTAATACTGATATAAGGCAATTCAGCCTCAAAAATCTGAGCATAATACTTGAGGGTGTAGTTTTCAGGCAGAACCGTCATAAACCACTTGTCACTCAAACTTGTAATCACTACCGATATATGAGGAATCAGCGCTGCAATTACAGTTCCCAAAACTAAGGCATAGATGAAAACCAGCCCCAACCCAGACGCTTGGCGCTTGCCACTTGTCACATGGCCCTTTGCCATCATTTCATATTTTTGATTGCCTAAGGCAAACTTGGAAATGAGGAAGAAACCTACGGTCATAGCAATCACGATAAAGACCAGGGAGTACCCAATAGGATTCTCATTCACATCGGTAATCATGTTAAATATCTGCACCGGTATGGTTTCGTGGAACCCTACCAAGAGCGGCGTTCCCAAGTCAGTCAAGGCCCAGATAAAGACAATGATTGCTCCAGCAAAGTAGCCTGGTCGTGCTAGAGGCCAGATGATGTCAAGGTATTGACGCCAGCGAGGCACACCGAGTGTTGTTGCCATTTCTTCAACACTGGGGTCGATATTCGCTAGTGCAGCGGTTAGGTTTAAGTACATGATTGGGTAAAGGTGAAGCACTTCTAGAACCACAACCGCCCAGAACATGTTCTCGGGGCCGAGCCAGTCGATCGGTGTATCGATGATTCCCCACTCCATCAGTGCAATGTTCACCGATCCTCGCCGAGCAAAAAATCGTTGAATACCAATAGCACCCACGAAAGGAGGCATCACCATAGGCACGAGTAAGAGACCGGAAAGAAGAGCCTTCCCTCGAAACTCGTACTTGGCATTGATGATAGCCAGAGGCAAACTCACGATTGTTGTGAGAACGGTCGTTGCAACCCCGATCCACAAACTGTTGACCATCGAGTTTTTGAAAAGCTCGTTGGCAAACAATAGAGGAAAGTATTCCAGAGTGAATTGGCCATCGTTGATGAAGGCCTTACTCACAATCACGGCTACTGGCCAGACAAGAAAGAAAAACAGGATCGCAATCGTGGCGGCCACGGTACCATAGCCAACCGCGTTGGACAGCACGCGAGCTAGTTTTGAAGACTCTTCTCGATTTGCCATTAGGTTCCAGGCCCCATTTCTACTTGTGGTGGAAGAACAAGAACATCATCAGCAGGCATAAAGCATGTGACCTGATCGCCTTCGTGGAAGCTGTGCTCAGGAGCATGGTAGAAGTTAACCTTCAAGCCAATATCACCATCACCCCGAAGGAGGAACTGCTCCGACTCGCCAAGATAGGTAAGATGCTCAACTGCAAGGCCCAACGGGTTTTCGCCTTGTCCCGATTTACCCCAGTCGATGGCAATGGCTTCGGGACGAATGGAAACACTGACTTCAGCTCCGACACTCATAGGCTCAGACATACGATTGGATTTTAAGATTCCCAGCCCTGTTTCAATTTCGGACTGATTACCTTGGACAGACTTCACCCGGCCTGGGATGAGATTCGTCTCACCAATAAAGCCTGCGATAAACGGCGTCTTCGGATGATTATATAAATTTCTAGGGCTCGCGGTTTGGATCAAGTGTCCGGCATGCATGACAGAAATACTCGTCCCCATAGACAGTGCTTCTTTCTGGTCATGAGTTACATAGACAGTCGTGATGCCAGTCTGCTTGTGAATGCGTAGGATGTTGTCTCGCATCTCGCTACGCAGCTTTGCGTCTAAGTTTGACAGCGGCTCATCAAGAAGCAAAACGTTAGGACGAATTGCAAGGGCGCGGGCCAAAGCAACACGCTGCTGTTGGCCACCTGAAAGCTGACCTGGAAGGCGATGTACGAAGTTTTTGAGTTGGGTGATTTCCAAAACGTCTTCGATTCTCTGCTTCACTTCGTCGGCAGTCAGCTTGCGCAGCTTCAAGCCGTACTCAATGTTCTTATAGACAGTCATATGTGGCCATAGAGCATAGTTCTGAAAAACCATACCTATCCCGCGATCTGCCGCAGGTTGTTTGGTCACATCCTTGCCATCGAAGAACAACTGCCCCTCAGTCACAGTTTCCAATCCAGCTAGCATTCTCAAGGTTGTGGTCTTACCACAGCCTGAGGGGCCGAGTAGAAAGTGCAAGGCTCCGCTTTCGACTTTCAGGTCAAGGTTATCGACTGCCGTAAAGTCGCCGTAACGCTTAAAAACATTCTTAAATACAACTTCCATTAAGGAATCGCTCCCAGACGATAATTTACTTCACGTTGCTATATTTTTGCTTGGCGTAGCTAACCCAGGCGTTGATGGTCTTATTGCGGAAGACATCATCACCCCACTTGTCAGCGAGCGCAAGAAACTCTTTTTCTGTAAGAGGGGGCTTGGCGAAGGCAGCAATCTTCTCTGGTGTCGCACCCGAACGGTGGAGCTTCTTCCAGCCCTTCTTTAGGTCGTGATGGGTATCAACCAAGATAGCACCAACCAAGTCATTAAAAACCCGCTGCATTCGAGTGGCCTGCTCCAAATCAAGGGTCAAGAAGGCTTGCTGCTTAAATGGGTTGAATTCATTAATCCGCTGGCCTTCTGTCTTTGTATAGGCAGCAGTGTTCACAGACATGCGACCAAGAGATGCAATTCGAGGGCCACCCTTGCTACCTTTCGGCATGATCAAAAGTTTCTGCGCTTCGGAACTCAGAACATACTCAACAAAACGCTTCGCCACTTCTCGGTTCGGCGCTCCCTTTAGAATTGCCACTGGATCAGGGTCCAGAACTGTTTGGCCCTTCGGCATCACGAAACCAAGATTTTCAGGACCTAGATCTCCAATCTTCGCTTGCGCGTAGAAATCGATCGCCATCGCCAAGGCGACGTCGCCAGAAACAACAGCTTTGATTGGATCGGAACTAGAATGTGTAAAGCTACGAGTGTTGCCAGCAATCGAAGTAAGTAACTGCCAACCGCTCTCCCAACCCTTACTTTGGAGGATGATATTATTCATGGTATTTGCAGAGCCTGAGCGGCGCGGATCAGCCACGCTGATATTACCCATGAATTTCGGGTCAGCAAGGTCATCCCAGCTTTGTGGCTCGGGAAGACGATCAAACTGGAGTATTTTCTTATTGTAGAAGATTCCGAAGGACGACAACGCAGAGCCATACCAGGTCTTGGTTTTATCGAACAACGGGATGCCCGCTACGGTTTGGGGAACTTTGCTGGCGAGGTCTTGGGGAAGGTCATACCGCTCCAAGAAACCTGCTTGGCTTAACTCAACAAAAGTGGCCGAACCGCCACCCCAAAAAACATCTACACCAGAGGTTTTAGGATTCTTAGCATATTTGGCCTTGAGAAAGCGCACGTCGTCAGACGTCCCACCCTGGTCTAGCCAGTCGACCTCAACATCGGTTTTGAAGGTTTTCTTGTAGTGATCCTTGAAAGCTGGAATGAACTCCTGTTGGATCGACTTTCGGTGCGGAGAAATGATGATTAGCTTGTCAGCCGCAAAGAGAGATGTGCTAGCAAGCGAGATTGCTAGTCCCAGTGCCCATCGTTTCATAATGTGAATTCCTTCCGGTTATGAGGTCCAAGGTGCGACCATTTTACTTAGCGTCAAAAAACGTGCAAGAGCTTTTTTTCACTTTCTAGGCCAAGGGGTATGTGTCTAGAATTTATGGTTATAAATTTCAAGTTTTTATATAAAATTTATATAGCTAAGACGCGACGATTATTGACAATAGCGTTTTCAAGTTCCTAAAACAAAAGATAACACCCTAATTTCACCCATGTCTTCTATGAAGTGAAATTTCTTGGCGTAAAACCAAGTCTGCCAAATCAGACCAGATCACTGAGCTGAGCTTTGGACGAATTCTTTAACATATCTTTATATATTTGACTGCCGAGAATTCATAAAAGATTGAACCGCCAAAGCGGCACACCTAGACAAGTCCCCTTGCACTAGTGTGTGCAGATGAGTCAAGTCGCCGAGAACCGTTTCTCGCCGATCACCATCTGATGCTAGTGCTGCTAACTCCTGGGCAACCTCTTCATAAGTAAACTCTTGAACGAACTCCCTGATGATTTCTCTTCCTGCAACCAAGTTCACAAGACTAATATGGGGCAGCTTTACCAACCGCTTGGCCAGCTGATAGCTCAAAGGACTCATACGGTAGACCACACAAAGTGGGCAATTTGTGAGAGCACACTCTAAAGTCGCCGTACCAGAGGTCACTAAAGCAGAATTCACAGAAGCCATCAGATCCAAAGACTCCCCTCTTACAAAGGATGTGTCCCCCAACAATGCCGATTGCCCTAAACTAAGTTCACTGAGTAAATCTGAGCTCTCATCAGCAGATAAGGCTTGATTGAACAGCGATACATCCAGTGAGGGAGCCATTGAAATCGCAAACTGAAACTTATCAGGCCATTGGCTACGGACTTCATCCCGTATTGCAAGGGCCATCGGCAGCATCTTCGATAACTCGCTGCGCCGACTCCCAGGAAAAAAACCAATCGTCGGCTTAGAAAGCTTGAAGTCCGCGGGCCGATGCTTCGCAGCCGCGGCACGATCCACCTGTGGTGTTCCAACATATTTAAAGTTCACATCGCGATCGTTAAAGAAAGTCTCCTCAAAAGGCATGATACCCATGACAAGGTCCGTCACATCTCTCAGTTTCTTGGTGCGGCCCTCTTTCCATGCCCATAATTGCGGTGCTACAAACTGAATTACAGGAATCTTGCGGACCTTCAGAAACTCAGCGAATCTCATGTTGAATCCAGGGTAGTCCACCAAGACGGCAAAGTCAGGCTGTCGGCGATCTATTTCCATCAGCAAACGATCTTCCAGTCGCTTGAGATAGGTAATGTGCTTGATGACCTCGACAAAGCCCATCACCGAAAGCTCTTCTATCCCAGCGATTTCTTCATACTCAAGATTGCGCAGCTTGGGTCCTGCGATCCCAAACCCGTGAGCATGGGGCATGATGTCGTTCAGTGCAGCTACAAGCTCAGCCCCCAAGACGTCTCCTGAAGGCTCACCAACGGATAAGAAAAACGAGGCCATAGTGTCTCTTTAGTTTGGCAAGGGCTGACGATCGGCAGAAAAGTGAGGCTTCCAAGCATCGGCCTTGAAGAACCCTGGCTCAAGGCCACCCTGAGCGAGGACGATCGACTGCTCTGCTAATGCCACCGATTCTGATAACTGATCCCCAGTTGCAAGGTTGTGATCTTGCTTTTCTAAGCAGCGCTGCCACTGTTCAAGCTGGACCTTCAAAGGTTCCCCAGGCTCAACGTGAAACTCTGCCAGCGTGCAAAATGGATGATCATGGATCTCAAACTCCCCTGCGGAGCGAAGATTGTCTTCAGCTAAGTCGCGACCGAAGACACGGCAAGTTTGTCCAATGTAGTCGACGATACAAACACCTTTGGTGCCTGTGACTCGGATTTCTCTTATTTTTTGGGGGCTTAGCCAGTTTACATGGACAGCACCTGTAATTCCCTCGCCATTGGCCACGGTGACTTCTGCCGTATCCAGGATTCCAGGTAAGGCTGTCGCGTGAGCAACGCTCCCCTGAACTGCCAAAGGCCCTAAAAGCAGCCGAAATACATCCAAGTCGTGGACAGCCAAATCGAGAATTACATTATTGCCTGGCTTCACAGAATTGGGAAAGGCTCCCCCTCGTGTGGCATTCAAATGAACAGGAGTCCCTATAACCCCCTCTTCTAAGACTTTTTTCAACTTCGAAACCACAGGATTGCAGCGTTCGATATTGCCAACAGCAAGAAAAACACCTCGTTCTGCCGCCAACTTGGTAAGCTCCTGGGCCTGTTCGTAGGTGCTAGCCGCTGGCTTTTCAACTAGGATATGCCATCCCATTGGGATCAACTTTTTTACGATCTCGTAGTGAGTTTCAGTGGGAGTTGCAACGATCACACAGTCTAGGTCCAACGATTTGAGATCTTCGATGGAATCTAACCAAGCAAGTGGCTCTCGCAGTCTTGGCAAAGGCGACGGAGGATTCGGCTCGACAATAGCTTTGAGTGAGAATGCGTCGCTTTCATTAAGAACCCTCAAGTGGTTCCTGCCCATGTTTCCCATGCCAACCAAGGCGGCCTTCAATTGTCTCATGTTGCCTCATTTTCTCGATCCGAATCAAAAGCCGAATGTAGCCAATTCCTGAAGTTTTTTAAAGCCTTGAATTTTTATAACCTTTGCAACATGTTATGTGTTCAAGATCAGACTAAGGAGTTTCAAAATGCCCTCAATACCTTCACACCCTTACTGGTTAGATGTTCCTGCGCGGGAAGGCTCAAAAACCCTTCCAAAGCCAGGAGGCATTTGCGTGATCGGTTCTGGTCTTGCCGGCGCGAGCGCTGCTTATTTTCTTCAGCAAGAAGGGTTTGATCAAATTTCAATCCTGGACTTCGAGCCAGAAAAGGCTGCAACATTCCGTAATTGCGGTCATATATTGCATGGAACCGTAGAGTCTATGCAAGCTCTCCAAAGCCTTCATGGCGCCGAGACTGCTCGTGATATTTGGAACTTTTCTATCGAGATCTGCGACGAAGTTAAGAAAACAGTCTCGGATCTGGACCTTCGTTGCGACTACCAGCAAAACGGATATCTTGTGGTCGCCGTCGATGATCACGAAGTCCACGAGATCCACGAATCGATTCGATTGCTCCGAGATGCCGGATTTGAGAGTGAATTTGTCGACATAGACAAACTTACAAGCCTAGGTTTCAAAAATGTTACAGGCGGGCGCTACGAACCGGGCTCTGCCCAGGCTCATCCCGTAAAATTTCGTAATGGTTTGATTCAAACTTGCCAAGATCGGGGCGTCCGGTATCACTCGGGCTGTGAAGTTATAAGCGTGGAAGAAGCCGAAGGCCAAGTTCAAGTCACATTAAAAGATGGCAATACGATCATTTTCGATGCTGCCGTCATCGCCACCAATGCTTACTCGCCACTGCTATCCAGGTTCTTTTCAGAACACAAACTGGTAGAACCATTCCGTGGCCAAATTCTCACAACTAAGCCGCTCAAACACGATTTTCCTGTGCGATATCCCCATAGTTTCGATCATGGCTACGAATACGCTCTGGTCACCGAAGACAATCGCTTGATGCTTGGTGGTTGGCGCAATCATACACCGGGTGGGGAATTGGGCACCTACGATATTGCGCCCAATTCACTTGTTGAGGACGGCCTTAAGAATTTTGCTAAACATCATTACAAAATTGACGAAACACTAGAGTGGGAATATTCTTGGGCAGGAATCATGGCCTCATCAAAGACAGGATTCCCATTTATTGGCCCAACAAGTTCGCCTCTGATATATACAGTGGCAGGCTTTACGGGACACGGATTTTCCTGGGCCCATGGAAGTGCAAAACTGCTTGCAAAAATTATGGCAGGCAAGCCGATCCCAACGGTCGCGAAGCATTTCAACCCCAGGCTTATATAGGGCACTACAACATCTAAAAGATGTATTAATTTTAAATATTTAACCCTTGGTTTGTGGAGTAAAGGAGAAGCGTCTTGGCTAAGAAAAAAGCAAAAAAGAAGGTAGCGAAGAAGGCAACTAAGAAGAAGGTTGCAAAGAAAACAACAACGAAGAAAAAGAAAAAAGCCGTCTCAAAGAAAAAGGCAACTAAGAAGAAGGTAGCCAAAAAGAAAGCGACGAAGAAAAAAGTAGCCAAGAAGAAAGCTGCAAAGAAAAAAACTGCCAAGAAAAAGGCAACTAAGAAAAAAGTAGCAAAAAAGAAGGCAACTAAGAAAAAAGCTGCAAAGAAAAAGGCAACTAAGAAAAAAGTAGCAAAAAAAGCAACAAAGAAGAAGACGGCTAAAAAGAAGGCGACTAAGAAAAAAGTAGCAAAAAAGAAAGCTGCAAAGAAAAAAACTGCCAAGAAAAAGGCGACTAAGAAAAAAGTAGCAAAAAAGAAAGCTGCAAAGAAAAAAACTGCTAAGAAAAAAGTAGCAAAAAAGAAAGCTGCAAAGAAATCCTCAGCTAAGAAGAAAACCTCGACTAAGAAAAAAGTTGCTAAGAAAACAGCTACTAAAAAGAAAGTAGGTAAGAAAGCTAGCGCAGCAAAGAAGCCCGCGGCGAAGAAGAAGCCTGCTGCTAAGAAAACTTCCAGCAAAAAACCAGCTGGCATCTTCACCTTTAAAGGTGGCTTAAAGGGCGAGGTTCTCTTCGAGACATCTGAGCATTACTACGTAAAAGTGCTCAATCAAGACAGCCAGCAGTATGTTTACGTCCGTAAGGATATTCCAAAGAAAGCTGCTTGACCAAAAACCCTGCAATTTTTTCGACTGGCCCTATCCATCGAAAAGAGCCTGGCAGTGCCAGGCTCTTGAAACCTGCCTGCACACAAGTATTGGCAATGGGAAGCCTAATCGTGATAACACAAGTTCTAACGTAGTCATCTCTGGAGCCTACAAATGAACTTGGAAACCCTGACTAATCACTTCCAACTTGACCCCATACCTCACGACAACCGACCCTTGGTGTCTCCAATTTACCAATCAGTAAAGTTCACCTTCCCGAAACTTGCTGATGTGAAAGGTCTCTTCGAAGGCCAACGCCCTGGTTATTTTTACTCAAGATACCGCAATCCAACGGTCTTCGAGCTGGAGCAACTGCTCGCCAAAGCCCAAGGTACCGAAGCAGGACTCGCGACTAGCTCCGGTGTAGGGGCAATTTCAACTGCCTTATTCAGCCTTCTTAGGCAGGGCGATAAAATCATATACTTTATCGAATCCTATCGCCCCACTAGGATATTGATCGAGAAAACTCTAAAAAAATTTGGCGTCGAAGGTATCAAGTTGTCACTTGACGATCTCGACCAAATTAACGAAGCGGCCGCTCTACCTGAAACTCGATTCATGATCTGGGAATCTCCTACCAACCCTCAGCTCAAGGTCCCAAATAACAAAGAGCTTGTCGCAATCGCCCAGAGGCACCAACTCACTACAATCCTTGACAACACATTTGCAGGCTTCCACAAGAATCAAGATCTTGATGTCGACTTATATATCCATAGCCTGACAAAATATGCGGGAGGACATAGCGATGTCATGGGCGGCGCGCTGCTTGGACGTGAACCCGTAATCAGGGAGATCTTTGAACATGCTGTCGAAATCGGTTCTGTGTTGGACCCTCATGCAGCCTTTCTCATTTTAAGGGGCATGAAAACTTATCGTCTCCGCTATGAGAGGCAGGCTCAAAACGCCCTTGCCCTAGCGGTCTGGCTTCAAGAGCAAGCACAGGTGGGGGATGTGTTTTACCCAGGGCTCGACTACCTGAAGGATCAGCTCCCAACAGATGGAGGCACAGTAGTGATGTTCAATTTTAAAAATAAGTCTTCATCTCTGGAAGCTTTTATCGATGGGCTGAAACTTTTCACGTTGTCAGCGAGTCTTGGCTCCACAGAGTCTCTGGTAGCCCCGGCCCTTTATTTTTATGGCATGGATCTTAGCGAAGACCAACGACAACGAGCAAGGCTTGACCAGACTTCAGTTCGCTTATCACTGGGTATTGAAAGCATCGAGGACCTCAAGAGTGATATCGCGCAATCACTTGCGGCTCTTTAACTTTAGGACCTTAAGCTGCCAGGTAAGGGTCTAGGTCCTGTAGAGATTTCTTTTCGATCACAGCTAAGGCTCCCAGCTCCTGGAGCTCTTTACGGACTTTAGAATGTGCCATAGATGACAGGAAGACAATAGGCACGTTCTTAGAGTTTGCCCGTGATTCTAGGAGCTTCTCAAAAAATTCCCGACCATCCATTTCAGGCATGTTGATATCGGAAACAATGAGTGCGATTTCATGCTGCTCCAGAGTATTCAAGGCTTCGATGCCATTGCATGCGGTAATAACATGGTGACCTTGGCTTTCAATATATTTAGCGATTTTTTTTCGGGATAACATCGAGTCATCGACGATCAGAATTTGTTTCACAAGCTCCTCCAGTTCCAATGTCCATTCATTGCAACGGCATAAAAACTCAGGGTTTTAGGAGAAATTGGACCAGCATTCTCTACATTATGGTAAGGCTCTGATATAAGTCGCAAAAGATTGCTATATTTTGATTTAGCCAATACGGAATATGCCGAACAGGTTGGTATGGTCGAACTGAGTTGGAAAGCGAGTTCATTATGTCTAAGTTAAGCGGCTACCAGAAAGACTATCTTTACTCTTTGCTCCAAGCGGGGCTTCATGAAGTGACGCATACTATCGATGAGTATCTAGACTTGGAAACCAACTTTAGCGATGTAAAGTTTGAAGAACTTCCCGAGCTCTCCGTCGTCGATAATGACGAAGAGAGTGTGAGCGTTCATATAGTATATAAGGGTACCAACATAGGTGAAGGCGCATGCTTTCTGCTCAAACGCGATCTTAAGCTGCTCGCGAATCAGCTTTCTGATGGCGAAGACATTGGTAATAAGTACGAGTTCATGGTGGATGTCGCAAAGGAGTTCACAAATCTTGTCTGCAACCGACTTCTTGGCATTATTGATGACCAGTTCTCTCTCACACACTCCAGCTGTGTACCGGTATACCGTGAACCACTAAAGCCAATTCGTGGTCAGATGTCTGAAGGACCGTATGGCTTATTGAGCACGCGGCTATTCATTGGCGCAACTAAAATATCTTGTCAGTTTAACTTAGTTATTCGTCCCCTGGGACTCGATTCAATTGTGGAAAAAATTCCCGAACCTAGAAACAATGACGTGAAAATCGCCTAGTTCTTTAAAATTTGACAGCAAAGTACTCTGGCCCTAAAGTCCTCCCTAACTTCAATCTTCACAAATTAGGGAAAGACTATGAAAACTTTTGCCTTGCTATGTTTTTTAACCTTCTTACCAACATTTCTTTACGCCAGTGTGGAAGATCGATCCGACTTTAAAGTGCTAGAAGTCGAAGATCCCGAGGCAGCTGTTGTCATTTTTCCCGGAGCATATATCGAAAGTGGCAAATACCTAGCTCTGGCACGGAAGATCCAAGCAAACGCATCGAGACCCACGCAAGTATATATTGCCAAGTTCTTTGGTGACTTCGCTAACCCTTTGCAAACCGGTGCACGAATCGATCGCGTCCTTCGTGAACTTGAAGACTTGGGCTTATCTCAAGCCAAAACAAAGACATTCTTAGCAGGTCACTCTCATGGCGGAATCGCAGCATCTGACACGGCTCAGTCAAAGGGTTTAGCAGGCCTTGTTCTAATGGGCAGCTACCTGGCAGAAACTCCCCTGATCGGCAAAGATCTAGCGAGTTATCCAATTCCAGTTCTTACACTTGGAGGTGAAAGGGATGGGCTAACAGGCTTTAGCTTCATTGGTCGAGAGTTTCTTAAATCGCAGAAGCTCGATCCCGAACAACGTTTACAAAAGCCTGTCATCCTACTTCCGAAGATTAACCATATGCAATTTGCAGACGGTTCGGAACTGAACGACGATCTCACTGCACTAGCACCCTTGGATACGGCCCATCGTCAAATCGCAGACGTTATCAATGGCTTTATGGATCAACAGCTCACAGGTCAACTATCCCTTGAGGCATACACTGCACAAACGGCCCAAGCACTCAACCCAATCTTAAAGGCCTGGCAAGATGATGACGGCACCTGTAAAAGATCTCAGGAAGCCGTCGCGGGTTTGTCTACCAAGGACTGGCAGAGACTCAACCTTACTGAAAAAATTTATCGAAATAAAACTGACTATGCTGCTTTCGTCTTTGACAAGTCTTCAATCGATGACCAATTCAACCTATATATACCAACTTATCTTGAGGCATCCCTAAACCTTGTTGATGTATCGCAGAATACCTACCTAAGTCCCGAAGTTGTGGGCTGTAAACTGCGCTCTCAAGCCGCCATCATTACGGCTACAGAGATGTCTCCCGAACGCCCGGCCAGCAGCTGTGCCCGCCTGAACTTTGAGACCCTTTCACGGGCCTATAAAAGCTTAACTCCCGACCAGAAGTCTCAAGTCCTCGCAAGCTTCTCTGCAGATGACTTCTATCTATTGGGCGAAATGTCCGACGAAGGCAAGAAAACAAGAACAGTGACATCAAGCCTGCTAAAAATTACAGAATCCATCAAAGACCGTGGTGATCAGTGGGCTATTGGATCGTTTCCGAGCCTCAAGAAAGGCCGTAAGGGATGGGAGCTTAACACCTATTCAGTAGAAACCAGCACCGACGCCGTTGGGAATTTTGGTGGAGCGTTTTACTGTAAGGTGATCCCACAGTCACGCTTTGTGGAGTGGCTCCTGCTATTCAGCCAGCGCTAGGCTGCGGAATCTAAGTTAAGCACCTGTTCGATTTTCTTGATCAGAACCTTAAAGTTGATCGGCTTCGCGCAGAAGCCGTCAAAACCCTGCTCGATCGTGTGGAACTCTTCATCCACCTTCGCACTCACAGCGATTATCTTAACATCTGGGAATTTTTGCTTGATTTGCTTGGTAGCTTCCCAGCCATCCATGACAGGCATCATCAGGTCCATGAGTATCAAATCTGGCTTGTGCTTATTGAGTACACTCGCAACGGCTTGCTGGCCATCCCCTGCCTCATCGATGTCAAAGCCTTCTTTCCTAAGCCTGCGACTTAGGATCATAGTGTTCATCTTCTCATCGTCGACAAGAAGCAATGTAACTTTTTTTTGGGTCATGAATTCCACCAAAGATTAACGACCTTGGCTTCTTAACGGTTAAAAACAATTCACCATGACCTTTCAGAATCTTGCTTTTTGGTAACCCTCGACGAATGCACTTGGTGAGACTTCGCCTATTACCGAAAAAAGCCTGTAGAAATCGTCACTAATATCCTGGCCATCCTGCTTCCGGCGTAACACTGTGAGGAGAGTTCCAGTCTCTTTAGTGCTCTGATTTACTACCACACGGGGCCGAATTGTGGAGCGCGGGACCACCTGGTGCACAGCCCAAGGCTCACCATTTCCCAGCAACCATGGGCTCAAAGCCGTATCGACAACTTCAAGGTTTGGCTCCGTGGGCAACAAGCTGGTTTCTCCAGGCCCCAGCTGGAGCTTAACAATCGCAGAATCAGGATTTTTATGCACAACGCAGAGCTTGTCGCTATATCTGCAGGATTCTGTGAGGTCTTCCTTGGCCCTTAGGATACTGAGTCGAGGCAAGGTACATCCTGGGAGCGCTTTTGGTTTCTCAATGCTCACCCGAACTGCTTCGATGGGAGCCAATGGGCGGTCGATATACTGGGCACTCAATACATAGTGAGCTATTGCGTCAACAGCAGTCTCCAAGAGGCGAAATCGCGAATTTTGGAGGAGGAATTTAAGTTCTTCGGATAGGGCCGCGTAATCTACTGAATAATCTAGGGATCTTTGCCGAGCAGCCCTCCTGGTATCAAGATACAAGCTCAGATTCAATATAACAGGCTGCGGCTCCAGCCTCTCTCGGGGGTAAATACCCACAAGGCAGCGTACTTCCAAATTCTGTAAAGAAATCTCATCTAACTGTGATAGTTGATTTTTTTTCATTTCACACCTTTCGCTTGGAACCCATTCTTAGTCCATTCCTGCGGATAAGGCAACGACGGAATGGCTCTACGCTATGCGAATTAGTCTTGGTTTTTGGCTTTTAAGGTGCAGCGCCCTGTGTTAGCTTGGGGCCTCGATTCTCAACGGGAGACAAAGCCAGTTATGCAAGAAATTCCAAGACTCGTTTTAAATAGCAAGAAAGATGAGCTGTTTGCCAGCAAACAATATCCAAAACCGTTTGCATTCAACGCCGAAGTAGCTGGCGTTTTCGATGATATGGTAAAACGCTCCATTCCTCTTTATTGCGATGTGACGACTTATTTAGGAGACTGGGCTCTCGATTATTATAAAGCTGGTAGCCACATTTATGATATTGGCTGTTCCACGGGAACAACCATGATCCACCTCGCTCAGCGCCTAGAAAAGCCGGTTACTTTCTTTGGTGTCGACAACTCGTCAGCCATGATTGCCAAGGCTGAAGAAAAGCTTGATCACGCTCCCGAGCAGCATCGCTACCAGCTCATCTGCGACGACGTCATGAACGTTGCCATCAGCAATGCCTCTGTGGTGATCATCAACTACACCTTGCAATTTTTGCCGATCACCCAGCGACTCGCACTTCTGCAAAAAATCTATGATGGGCTATGCCCAGGTGGTATCTTGTTTGTCAGTGAGAAGGTACGCTTTGATAATCCGCAGTTTCAAGAAACTTCGACAAAAATCTACGAAGAGTTCAAAGAGCGTCAAGGCTATAGCCGCACCGAGATCGAAAAGAAAAAGGAAGCCTTGGACAATGTGCTCATTCCATTCACTGAGCAAGAGCACAAGGATTTTTTGGGCCAAGCCGGTTTCAGCCATTGCGATTCGGTCATGAAATGGAACAACTTCATGTCTCTTGTAGCGTTTAAAGGATACTCCTAGTGACCAATATTCCATGGCTCCCACTCGTATCATCTGACCATGCTGATCGCATCCAGGAACTTCGCGATGAGAGGATGGCTCAACTTGAGGAGCCTCGCTTCGCCCCCTATCGAAAGGCCTTAGAGCAAGCCCCAGCCATCGATCCAAACTCATGGACCTTCGATGAGGCAACGGTTGGCTTTCACTTAGACTCGCAGCGAATGATTCCTCAAGAACAGCTTGAAGAAAGCCTCAAAGCCTTTATTCCCTGGAAAAAGGGCCCATTTAACCTGTTTGGAACACAGATCGATAGTGAGTGGCGCTCCGACCTTAAGTGGCAGCGACTTCAGCCAGCTATCGGCTCCTTAGAAGATCATGTGGTTGCCGATATCGGTTGTCATAACGGCTATTTCATGTTTCGAATGGTGCCAGAGCGACCAAAAGCCGTTATTGGGTTCGAGCCCGTTGCAAAACATTGGTTTAATTTTCAACTGCTCAATCGCTATGCCCAGCAAAGCCACCTCTACTTTGAGTTATTTGGTGTTGAGCACATGGACTTATTTCCAAAGTCCTTCGATACGATTTTCTGCCTTGGAATTCTGTACCATCACACAGACCCTATCGGGCTTCTGCGTAAAATGCGAGAGAGCCTCAGGAAACGTGGACAGCTATTCATCGACTGCCAGGGAATCGCCGGCGACGAGCCGGTAGCTTTCGTCCCACCAGGAAAGTACGCGGGAGCCCGTGGTATCTGGTTCCTGCCAACGCTTTCTTGCCTTGAAAACTGGGTCCGACGGGCTGGCTTTCAAAAAATTGAGGTCATCTTTAGTGAGCAACTTTCTACAGACGAGCAGCGTTCGAGCCCCTGGGCTCCTATCAACAGCCTGGCCCAGTCTCTAAGCCCTTGCGGGACCAAGACCATTGAAGGTCATCCAGCCCCCTATCGCTTCTACCTTAAAGCTAAGATCTAAGGTACCGATGCATCGTATGATTTATCTGATGGAGTTTTAGTTCTCACTAGAATCTTGGAACTGCAAACTCTATCATAGTTCGTAAAGCTACGTCATCACATGCAGGACTACACAATGGAACCGATTTTCCTCCAGGTTGAGCAGAGTCTTTCTTCGTCGATCGTCGATATTAGCCAGGCCTTCGGTGGATCTGTTTCTGATAGCCGCCTCATCACCCTAGACAATGGCCAACGCTTCTTCTTAAAAATTGACCAATCGACAGAGCCTAGCATAGGGGCTGAAGCGGATGGCTTACGTCGCTTAAGAGAATCTGGAAGTATTCGCACACCTAAAATCATTTCTGAAGATAAACACTACTTGGTCCTTGAATACATTAGCCCCGGTAGTTTGGATCGGGCTGACTTCAAAGCTTTGGGAACTCAACTCGCACGCCTTCATAAAAACTCCCATCAATATTGGGGCCTCGATCGCAATAACTTTATCGGCTCTACGCTCCAGATCAACGACCAGTGTCGGGATCGCACCTGGGCACAGTTCTTCTTAAAAGCCCGCTTGGGTCCTCAAATTTACTGGTTGCGAAAACGAGGGCTTTGGCCAGCTGATTTGCAGAGCTTAGAAGACCAGCTAGTATCCGTTGTGGAGTCCTTACTCAGTGAACAAAGCGATCTTAGGCCCAGCCTCCTTCATGGGGATCTCTGGTCAGGAAACGTTCTTTGGGATAAGCAAGGTTCTCCAATTCTTATTGATCCTGCCATTTACTGGGGACATCGGGAAGCAGACTTGTCGCTAGCGATTTTGTTTGGTGGTTTTTCAGACGACTTTTTTAGGGCTTACGATGAGGAATGGCCTCGTGAGCCAGGTTTCGAAGCTAGGGTTCAAATATACATCTTGTACCACCTGCTCAACCACGTAAATATTTTCGGATCAGCTTACCTTACTCAGACAAGGAAGCTAATCAAGAGTCTCATATCAGAACAAGGTGGCCACTAAAGGCCACCCTTGTTGAATGGAGGCTTCGTTTAAAATGCGTATGCTGTTCCCACAGACACATAAAATTCTTCAGCGTCTTCAAAGCTTTGCACTTCGTCATCCATCTCTAAGAAGTAGTTCAGCGAAGCAGAGATCATTGAAAACGACGCTGATGCAATAAGCTGAGTGTGTGAAAAGCCAGCAGTTCCCCCTTCAGGATCGAGATAGCCTACAGCGGCGCCTAAGCTAGCAGAGAAGTCTCCCTCTTCAAATACACCTTCCTCAATTCCAAATTCGGTGTAGCTTGTTTCCTCAACAGCACCTCCAATTCCATAGTTTACCGCGATGGACGGCGACAGAAAGGTATCGAAACCGATTCCTATGGATACTTCGCGATCATTATCGATATCCTCGCCCGGGTAAATATATTCCACCGCTCCAAAAGTAAGGGTCGCTCCAGATAGATCAATGTCATAGCTGGCGTAAACATCAACTTCTTGCTCGGTTTCCGTTTCCTCTGCGTCCATTGCCTGGCTTCCCCAAACTCCGATAGTCGCGCCACCTATGGCCATTTCAACCCCTGGCTGGACAGCAGCCCCTTTATTCAGAGTGGCCCCCCGAAAGATATAGGCTGATACCACATCGACTGATGCCGAGGTTTCGATTTTAGTTGACTGAGACATACTCATTTCGGCAGCCCAAGATTTTCCTGCAAGAAGTACCAGAACTCCCGTTATCAGCTGTATAAATCGTGTATACATTGCGACAACTCCCTTTTTCAATTTTTTAAGATGGTCAGAGGGCAAGCTAGGCTTTGTTTCACTAGATCGTCAAGAGAGGAGCAAGGAGAATTGGAAGCGATTGACTACCAAAGGGTTGGATGAAAACACAGATTGGAGGGCTTAGTAGAGGAAATCAAAAAAGGCTGCAATAAATGCAGCCTTTCTGGTTTATTGTGAGAATTGAACCCTACGATTCTGTGCATGATCAGCTTCGGTGTTTCCTGGGCTCAATGGCTTTTCTTCACCATAGCTGATGGTTGAAAGCTGGGATGCAGCAACACCCAGTGTTAGAAGGTAGTCCTTCACAGATTCAGCCCGACGATCACCTAATGCCAAGTTATATTCAGTAGATCCTCGAACATCACAATGACCTTCAATTGTGATTGTTACAGTTGAGTCTGCCTTCAGATAACTGGCAAGAGAATCTAGAGCACCATAGCTATCAGGATTCACGGTGTACTCATCATATCCAAAGGAAACCGTTGTCGAATTGAGATCGAACGCAGGCACTTCATCTTGAATGGCCATGTCGTCCATAGGTGGCTCAGCTGGAGTGTCCAGGTTCGTATCTACTTCTTCTTCTACATTGACGACTTCTTCAGTGGGAACTTCATCAGAAGCACAGGCATTCAGTCCGAGGCTTAAAACGAGGGCAAGAGCAAGGGGGCTTGATACGCGAAACAACATAGAAAACTCCTAGTCAGCAAAATACAGGATCAATGGGAAACCCACTGGTGTGGGTCGATCCGCATAATACGCTTTTATGACATATCTTCAAGAGCTTTCTGAATTGGTCCGGAATAACATGTTCTTAACTGTAAGAACGCTTCAAGGCCTGCTGCCTGCTCCATCGATCCAATGCTAATTGAATCAATTCATCTAGTAACTTAGAGCCATCAATGCCAGCCTCCTTCCAAAGCAAAGGATACTGAGAGATGCTAGTAAACCCAGGTAAGGTATTAGCCTCATTGAAGTAAAGCTCGTTAGATGCCTTATCAAGGAATAAGTCTATCCGCGCCAGTCCGTACAGGTTCAATGCTTTAAACACCTTCACCACGATCTCCTGACCTTGTTTGACCAGCTCGGACGCTAGAGGAGCAGGAATCAGAATGTCAGAACTATCCTTGTCCTCATACTTTGAAGCGTAGGTATAGAAGTCTTTCTTGGCCACTACTTCCCCCGCTCCACTGACCTTTGGCTCCTGTCCGCCAAGTACCGCGAACTCGATTTCCCGTGCGTCAATGCCAGTTTCAACTAGAACCTTATCATCAAAGGTCAAGGCTTCTTCGATAGCAGCTTTCAACTGGTCTGGGGCCTTAACCTTCGTGATACCAACTGAGCTACCCAAATTACAAGGCTTTACGTACAGCGGATATCGCAAGGTTTTTTCGATGGTAGCCAGGAGTTCGGCGGATGAAACCTTCCAGTCTGAAAGGTGAAAATCTACGTACGGAACTACCGTCACCCCGGCTAGCTCCACGAGCTTTTTGGCAATAATCTTATCCATGGCTAAGGCTGAGCCTAGTACCCCCGGACCAACATAGGCAAAGGATTTTAGTTCCAGAAACCCTTGGGTGCAGCCATCTTCGCCGAAGGTCCCATGAAGTATAGGGAACACAACCACGGGTTTATCTACATTAGCTCCATGATGGAGACTAAGCTGTTCAAAATCTGGCCCTGCCTCATCGATCGGCAAGACTGCTTCGGTACAGCTACGTAAGGTCTCAATATCCTGCAAGCACCACCGCCCATCTTTTGTGATCGCGATCGGTGTTAATTCATATTTTGACGTATCTAAATGGTCCAAAACAAACTTAGCACTCCGACAAGAAACTTCGTGCTCGGTGGATCTGCCACCGTAAAGAACAATGAGATTCTGCTTTTCCATGAGTCACCAACACCAGATTAATCGATACACGGCTCATAGTAGCAGAATCTAACAATCCCTCCATCCAAAAAGCCTATTCGAGAACCAATTCAAAGGTAGGGTCCGTCACCACTTCTGTTCCGAGCACCGTATTCTGCCAAGAAACCTTGAGCGAGAAGGTGACACTCTTACCCGTTTCAACCACAAACGAATCTTCTGACACGACTGTCCCGGTACTAAGCTCGTCCGTGACAGGGTCTAAATCTTTGACGTTAGCGATGTAACTTGTATTAAAGGTGACAATAGTCTGGATAAACGTAGAATCCTGATAGTCAGCTAGGTCTTTCTGGTAAATCAACTGGGATCGATCGACGACTGTAAGCTCGACCGGGTCGCCACTGTAGAGAACTGTTTGCTCGTTGCCCGAAGCATTTAAAAGAGCCACGCTAGTCAGTTCAACTTCCAAACTCTGTGGAGTTGTATCTCCGGCAGCATCGGTCGGGGATGTATAGACTCCATACATCTCGATATTAATGAACTGATCAGTATCAAATCCACAACCCGCTAAAGTCAACGACATTAAGTAAAGTCCCGATTGTTTCATCGTCGTATCCTTTCATGAAGCTTGACGCTTCAGTTTCTTCAGTTCGATTTGATTTATATTTTGGAAGATCAAAACATAAGCAAAAGTCCGACTGCCGTCTTGGGGAGAGATGACAAAGAAGTGCCCTCCCACCTGCCTCGCAAAAATATCTACGATCGATAGATAAAGAATTCCTCCGGTGTTTTCGAGACCAGGGCGCTCTACGTCCTCTTGTAAGAAGGCCTTGATTCCTGAATCATCGGGAGCACACTCTTCAGTGGTCAAGCACAGGGCAGACTCACTTTCACTATTGTAAGCATTTATAATAAGGTTATCCCATTCCCGCGATCTCTCGATCAACTTCGCAATCAATGCAGAACAGATGTTTTCCACTAAGACCTGCTTATTGGCCCAAACCCAGGAGTTACTTGCAGACGATATATTCGAGTGAATACTCAGATTTTTACGCAAGGCTCTGGGGCTGAATAATTCATAAAGATCTTCGAAAACCTCGTGAAGCGAAACATGCTCCTTCTGAACCTCACTTTCGCCGGCACTTATTTTTTGGATGGTTCTGATATCACGAACAACAGCGTTCAGCTCCTGTATGCTCCGCTGGATATCCTGCCATTCCTCTTTAAGTTCCTGAGGTAGATCGGGAGAATTCAAGTTGCGAAATGCTATCAGATCTATAGTCATCGTGAAACCACCGAGACTATGGGCTAGGCTACGGATCAGAGCCTCTAGGCTTTTTACCCGATTCGGATCTCTAGACGCTTGCGAGTCCTGGTGATGCATCACATAGAAGCCAAGCTTAAACCCAAATTGCAGGAGAAAGCTCAATCCTAGGCCAAAAAATAAGGTTAGTGCTAAAACTCCAAAATCCATTGCTATGAATTGATAGGTGTAGCCATAAACCGTAGCAAAGAACGCGGTTTCTAAACTATTTCGCTCGATGGCCCGTGCCCAGCTATGAGAAAGCCCCGTAGACCAGATGAGTGAAATACATAAAGGTGGCGTGATCGTATGCGAGAGGGCGTTAGGTGTGTAATAGATCAAATCGAAGGCAAAACCAGCCATGAGGATAAAGCGCTGCACGGAGAAATATGAGAAGGGCAGCACTCCGATAAAGCCTCGCCCCAGCTTCGTATAGGGCGGTATCAAACTTAGAAATACTAATCCCATGGGTATCAGAGACGGCAGTCCATTGGGCGCAGAGAGTCTCAGGGCACCATAAACTAAGGCAAAAATTCCAATAACCCCAGCCGCAAGTGGGTTCACGAAAACATGGTTGACTGTCTTGCAAAACCAGGATTTATAGCGTTGATCTTGCGCAAAGAGATCAACTTGTCGATGCAGTTCCTTGAGAGACTGGCTATGCAACATGTGTCGCCTCCTGGGCAGGGGCTTCCACAAATGACACGACAAACCGAGTTCCATGATTTTCAGGGTCATCACCTTTGAGCCGAGACGATATCGCTAATGTTCCGCCTAGGACTTCCACAAAGTTTTTGACAATCTTGATCCCAAGGCCGGTCCCTTTTTCATTTTCTGTTCCTCGTTGGGTACTTCGCAGGATGTTACCTTCAAGCAGATTGGCTACATGTTCCTGACTCATGCCAACGCCTTGATCCTCTACATAGACAGATACGGAATTCCCTTGCCGGTAGGCACCTAAAGTGATTGTACCTCCACGGTCGGAAAACTTGATGGCATTAGTCATGAGATTGGTGATGATGTTGTAGATCAGGATATTTTCATCGGCAAGAAAACCCAATGGGTCGCTATCCTCAGACTCCTTCAAGAACTTGAAAGAGATGTCCTTGCCTTGCAATCGCTCGCCAAAAATATCCTCGATTTTCTCAAAAAGGTCTTCGGGGAAAACGCAGTTGAGATCCATCGTTTCCGAAACTCCAGACGCGATCTTTTCTACCTTCCTGATATTCTCTATGAGATAGCGTTCTCGTTCGATCAAGTGATGAACTTCATTCCACGCACCTTTTTCCTCCTCGGAAAGAATCGGGCTATGCCGCTTTTGAAAACAGATAAGACTGATAGCCATCATAGGTGTGGAAAGGTCGTGACAGAAAACTCCAAGCAAGACCTGTAGTGACTTTGACCTTTGATCTTTGGCAGTAAGCCGCTGAATTTCGGCACTCTTTTGCTTGGCCCAAACCCAAATCAATCCGAATATCTCTCCCAAAAAAAGAATAAAATGTAGGATGATGTCATAGATGTGAAAGGTAGCCCCTTGCCCCATTAAGAAGGTAAAATGGGATACGAGAGCGATACTGCCGAAAATTGCTAGTTTGTTCCTTTGTCGACGACGGGCAACGGGAAAAAGTTTAAGAGCTATCAAGGGCATTAGATGGAAAAAGATAGCACCCGACCAAGCCCCAGAAAAAAAACCTGTCGATAGATAGACCACATGAGTCCAAGTATAGTAGGCTCGAAACTCTAACAAGGGCCCCTTCAAAAAACTTATACCAATACAAGCCAAGCAAAAAAGGATAAGAATCCCACAAAAAACCAGGTCGCCATAGAAATACTGAAGGCTAGCATTAAGACAAAGGTTTAAGGCTAAAAACGAGAGCCAGGCTCTGGCCATTTGATGCTCGTGGTCAAGGTCAATGGCTTTCATACCTCAGCTACGAAACCTGTTTCATGGAATCTGCGATCGCGATCGAGTAGGTGTCAGTAGAACGGTTATAGGTGACATTCACTCCGATTTCTTTGATCTTTTTACGAAGGGATGTGAGGTGAACCGATAGGGCACTGGGATCGATGGCCTTGCCCGACCAAACCTCTTTGATCAAATCTTTCTTGCCGAGACCGTCTTCTCCTGCTCTTAAGATTGCAGTGAGCACTTGAAACTCTCGACCCGTTAGCTCCTCGGCTGACCGCCCCTCACAATGAACAATGCGGTTGGTAGGGTCAGTGGATATCTCACTGTGATAGGAGACCAACCCATTATCTTGCTTAGGCTTGGCAATCGCTCGATTAATCTTCACGATCAGTTCATCGATATTTGCTGGTTTACTAATGAAGTCGATCACTCCAAGCTCCAGTAAGCGTGTAATCACCTCCTGACTGGGATTCCCAGATAGAACCAGTATCTGGCTTCTTTTAAGAAAATTCTGCATATCCTCCCGTTCGAGGAGGTGAATGAGAAGCGTATCATTCTCTAAGACCAGATCACTTACGAGAAGCTGTGGATACTGGACATCAGGCTTACTGATCTCTGCTAGGAGAGCTTCGCTGGTTACAAACGACTTGACCTCATAAAAAATCTTAAAGGCAAGCTCTAGATTGTTAAGGAACTCTGGCTGGTCGTCGATGATCCAGATAAGTGGCTTGGCAGACATTGTATCGCTCTCCTCAAAGTCATGAATCCTCATTCGGAGAGATCCCTTCAAAATTTACCTAAAATCTAGAATTTTAATGAGGCTGGGCAGCAAGAGCCGAGAATCAAGGTTAAGATACTGTTATTATTTAACTTAACTGAGCACCATAAGGCCGTTGTGAAAATCCAAAGCGCTATGATTCCCACTTATTGGCAAAGCCTCAAGCCATTGATTGTCATGGAAAATCTATTTTAAAACGCCCGTGGGGCACCTAGACCTTTTCCCCTGGAAAGGTTATTCTTTTGAAAATACCAAGAGGCTACTCATGACCCAAAGAAAGATTCCGTTCAGCGGCTTAGTTGTGATCAGCACTTGCATATTGCTTGCTCAATGGCAGTGCGGACAAAAATCAGACTCAACAGATCCTATAGGTGATAGTACTTACATCCCTGATGACTGGAATGGCCAAGACGATTGGCCAGATTCTAGTTTTACTATTTCGGACCTGCCCTGATGAGATGCCCAAGTTATCTATTGATAATCTTCATAGTCGCGCTACCAGCTATGGGAATGGATCCATCCTTTAGTTTCGAGACACAAGCCAATGGCCGCCTGATATGGAAGGACGCACAGACTCAGCTCTTTGTCAGCCAACAAACTCTAAGACAGCAGGATCAATTGATCTCTGTTATCAAGTTCCCGAGTCATAGCAATCTTCTCGACTTGGTACCTTCGGAACGTATTCTCGCTCGCAGGACTTATGACTTCTATTTCGATATCGCTGCCATTAGCTCTTCCGACCTTAGATTGATTTCGAGCTTAGCGCCCGCCATCCATCAATTAGGGGGACAGTGTGGGCTTATCGAAACATTTCCCCTGAACCGCCAACTAACTCAGGCTGACAACGAGATCGCACCGGTTTACAGTTCCCTAGCTACTTTAGACGCACCTCTAAGCAGCCTTGAAAGTATCGATCAAGATCGGATTTTAAGTCATATCGAAACCCTAGTGAACCTAGGCACACGGTTTCATACTACTGGCACTGTGGCCAGTGAAACAGTATCGTCCCTGATGACCGCCGCCAATACCAACAGCCTATTTACCATCGAAGCATACGAACATGACATCACGAGCCAAAACAGTGTTATCGCCAGGCTCACAGGAACCAGTCTCCCTGAGGAAACTATAGTGATCGGTGCTCACCTGGATAGCATCAACAATTTAAATAATAGCGACGCTCCTGGGGCTGACGACGACGCTAGCGGAGTAGCAATACTGGTAGAGATGATTCAGGTTATCAATAGCCTTAACCTTAGCTTTGCAAGGACAATCGAGCTACAAGCCTATGCTGCGGAAGAAGTAGGCCTATGGGGGAGTGGCGATATCGCTGATGACTACGTAAGTTCTGGAAAAGCTGTCGTCGGGGCCATGCAAATCGATATGACTATGTATGGCCCCAATGGTGAAGATCCAACCATCTTTCTTGTTGAAACCGACACCTCCCGAGACCTGCGTCGCAGTGCAGTTAATCTCATCAAAAACTATCTCGATGGAGCATACTCCTTTGCCGTGCTCAGCCGAGGAACCTCAGACCATAAATCGTGGTCTGATCGTGGTGTTCCAGCTCTTTTTGGCTTTGAGTCAATCCCAGGATACAACCCATACATCCATTCGAGTCTAGACACATCATCTCAGTTCAACAACTACGCCCTTAACCTTCAAATTTCAAAGCTTGCCCTCCTTTTCTTACACCACTACGCCGGGGTGAATGCAGCATCAAGCGAGTATGCCAGCGAAAAAGAAAGTCTCTTTTCAAGTGCAGGGAGCGATATCGCATTAGCGATCAGCAGCGGCATCTACCTTGCAGCTGGCACCTCGACGGACGTAGCAACCGTTGAACTTTGCCAAATTGATGAAGCGACTCAATCAGATTGCAGCCAAGAACGACTCCTGCTAGAGCAATTCCTTGATCGTGGCACGCGAAGAATCTTCTATGGTGAGCAGGCACTCGATCTCGCTGCGGGCCAGAAATGGCGAGTATGGGCATACGATCAGGGTGATGATTTACTGCAAAAGCGTGATATTGTTCTTAGCGATCCATAACCATGAAGCCGACTAAATAGTTAGGCATTAGAAAAAGGTCCAAATGGAGAACATCGGCAAGAGGTACTCATCTTTTTCTGTCCTTGCTAAGCTCTCCGACTGTCCGTTGACGGTCCGCTTATCATACTTAAATTGGAACCATTTGAGATTTGGCCCAAAAAATGTGCTACCAATATTAAAGCCATAGCCCAAATCGACCATAAGAGCTTCTTTTGCAGGATACTCCGTATTGGTGTTACCACCAATGCCGCTGTCTCCAAAGCGTTTTTCGGCCTCAAACAAATATGTGGCCTGACCAACAAAGCCATCCGCAACATAGCCAAGGCTTGCACCAAAACCCTCTAGCTCGATATTCCCATCTAGTATCCCATTATTGTTGATATTGCCTATTTCTCCCCGCAGATACTTCCCCCCAAAACACCAAGGCCCAGTGCGATAACAGATACCTAGCCCTAAGAACAAGTACTCTGTTTCGTAGTCGATAGTTTCGGTACCGGCTGTATTGCTTCGTTCCTCTTTTTTCTGGAAGTAGAAGGCATTGAAATCAAGCATGAATCCTTCTTGAGCAAAGCTTGAGGACGACCAAGCGAATGCTATTACCAGAAGTAAGCGAGAGATCATGATAGACTCCTTTAACTTGTCTCAGGCTGTTTCTAGGTCCTCTGTCGGACAATCAGAGATTTTTTTTAGTCTAATTCTACAGTGCATAGAATCTTAATGAGGTTAGGAGGCCGAGTCTTGATCTCGGCTAGAGGCAACCGGGTTGGGTTTATTCGCAATGACCACACAATTTCGACCCTGTTCTTTGGCTTTATAGAGTGCTTGATCCGCAAGCTTAATCACTTCAAATGGATTGGAATAATCTGGAGTAGGGCTAGCTAAACCGATAGATACCGAGATTCTTAGAAACTGCTCCACTCCGCCATCATCGGTGGTTTCTTCATAAACTTTGAGGCCATTGCTCTTACTAGCTTTCTTCTTCGCAGCTTTTTTGGCAGCAGCTTTCTTGGCCTCTTCCTTTTCTTCAGGATTATCATCTGCCTTCATAGCACTGTAGCGAGGCTTTTTTTGGCTCAGATGAAGACTCAAAAGATTGCGCTTCACTGGTTCATCTTCTTCAGAGCGAATATAGAACTTCTTGTTATGTACCAGCCGTCTCATCTTATTGGCAAACATGTAGCTGTCTTCGCTATCAACTCCTTCGAACACGGCACAAAATTCTTCGCCACCATAGCGATAGATTCTCATCTTGGCTTCGTGGTAAAGAGTTTTAGCAACCAAGCGAAGGACATTGTCACCTTCATCGTGACCATAGGCATCGTTGAACTTCTTAAAATAGTCGATATCGACCATCGCTATGGAGTATTCACCATCGAGCGTATAAAGATATTCGTCGAGTGCGCGCCGATTTGGAATCCCGGTAAGCTCATCGAGATAGACACGCTGCCAGTACATGCGAAACATCGCATCGACCAAGATGCCACAAACGACACTGAAGGCAAAAATTGTGTTAGCAATCATATTACGCTGCTCTACACCCTCCATCAGACTAATCTGATAGGCTGTTAAACAAGGAAACATCGCAATCATCATGGCAATCACATAGAGACCGATCTTTTGATCAGAGATCCAATACAAGCCTGATAGAAGGGCCAAATAAGATAGCAAGGCAAACTGAGGAATGCTTAACCAAGGAACTTGGATGATACTAAAGTTTACCGTGCTTTCAAAAGTTTCTGGAAGCCAACGATATAGTATGGCAAATAGAAAAAAAGGTCCCATGGCCAAAGCAAAGCGCCCTAGGCTTCGCCAGTCCTTGAGTCTAGTTTCTTTCTGGAGAAACATAACCAAGATAGCAACCGGCGTTCCGATGGCAAGCATCTTAATCAAACTATGATTGTTCAAACCGTCAAGTTCGAGTTCTCCGGTATGGATATGCTGCAAAATTAGATAGCTTATAAAAAGAAAACCAGAGCTAAACAGGATGCGCGTCTGATTCAAACGATAGCCAAGAAAGCCCACTGCTAGAAAGCCAATGTAGGGAATATCGGAAAGAAAGCTCATGATCCCTTTACTGACAAAGAGCTTGCTCGCTAGCGTTGGAATCAGATAGACGATCAACGGCAACAATGCTGCAAACACATAGATCTGAACAATCTTGTTGCCTAAGGCCTTCATGAGTTCCCCGTTGAAATGCTATTCGCCGTATCATCGGTTTACTCAAGCCCTAACTTGACCGCACGCAAAACTAGCCACCTAGAACATGCGACAAAAAGACGATCATTCATCAGTCTTTTTGAAGGGGAGGCCCTCCCCGCATAACGGGGAGGCCTGTCTTTTTGCCCTCTGCTCGCCTAGTCCCTCAACAGTAAACTTTTGTTTACCGCTCCGCCTGTGCCCCACGCTAAGAGTCGTATTTAATTTTAATATTTGCTCTTATGTATAAAGCATATCACTGCCGGAGCCAAGGAATTTTTTATTGAGAATAGCGCGTTAGGGTTCTATATTTGGCATAACTAGCCCCTAGAATGCCTAGCCAGCAACTGTTCCAGAACCCCCTGTGGTTAAGAAAATTTTTCTACAGTTAAACTCAGCGAAGGTGACAAACATCTTTTTTTGTGTCCCTACCACCCTCTCTAAAAATTTTTGTCTCTCTCGCTGCAAGAAATATCGTGATAGCTTGGGTGTGACTGCGAAATCGCGTATACTGAGCGGCCTGGTTATTTCAGACACGCCTCATCAAGCCTAAGGATAGATTCATGCCATCCCAAGCCAAATTGGTCTTGCATAAGCCAGAAGTCTGTCTGGTATCAAGCCTTGCAGACGTACTGAGCAAAAGTTCAAGCAAGGATCTGAGCCGTACCCTGATCCTTTTGCCGACGCAACGATTGGGAACGCACTTGATTGCCAGACTCGCTCGTCACTGGGCCGCCTTTATTCCCCCAAAGATAAGTAGCCTGGAGGCTATCATTCAGCAGGCCCGTCCGACAACCCACGGATCTGTAGTCTCTGAGACGAGTTTGGAATTTATCATTCAGCGGACCTTACACCGAGAGACTTATAAGTACCTGCAACCTGGCCATGAAAGAGAGCTTCGTCTCATTCTGGGAGAGCTTTACGATAACGATTGCCGAGACGATGGCTTTGAAAAAGGCCGAAACTTCATTCGTCAGGATATCTACCGGGACCCAAACTATATCGACAGTTTAATCTATCGTCTGGATGAAATCGAAGATGTCCTATTAAAAGTCGAGTCCTACCTTGAAGCTCAAGGCCGGCTTTGCCAAGGAAAACGAGTGGCCATGGCTAGCTGCTGTCAAGGGGCCATTCATCAGCAGTTGAGCCAATACGAAAAAATTTATCTGGTTGCCTATACAAGCGTCGCTCCCTCATGGTTACCTGCTCTAAAGGTAGTCTGCCAGCAAGCAAACACCGAGATTTGGCTGAGCAAGAAACCAGATATTTATCATCGCAGCTCGCCACTTGACTTGCTTTGCCAGCATGTTGAAAACTTCCTTGATGATCACAAGACCTGCCAAGCAGATGGTATAAGCTACCCGCAAGAACAGGCTGAACTTCTTGAAGTGGACACTCCTTTTGCAGAACTCGCCACCGTCGTTCAGCTGATTAGCGATCTCGTGGCTCAAGGCCACGAATCGTCTCAAATTGGAGTTTTATTAACCAACGAGGGAATCTACGGGCCGTTATTTTCTAGGTTGCAGGAAGCTAGCTTCGCTGGTGCAAACCTTGCTATGACAAGTCGCTTGAGCAACACAGAGTTGGGCCGGTGGCTACAGCGGATGATGCACTGTGTCGAGGACCCTAGCCTAGAAAATTGGCTCGACTGGATGCGCGACCCGTATACCACCTCGTGGTTGCTGGAACAGCACGAAATCAGTATGGAAGCCCTGACTTGGAACCTAGCCCGATCCAATGCCCCCACCCTTGAGCATTTTTTACGGGGTGACGGAGAATCAGAAGAGCTGCTTGTAAGCCTCCAAGAGCTTAGCCGTGATTTTGCCAGCGGTGATCATCCACTTGATCACTGGGTGACAACCCTATTTAGGTGGTTTAATCGTTGTTTTGGGGAGAAGCTGACAAAGCTTGACAAGCCGTCTCTACTAGATGCTGTTTCAAGTTTTGAAAGGGCTTTGGAAGACATTGGGAGCCTGCGTAGCGAGCTTCTCAACCGCCGGGATTTTTTTGATTTCATCGACCGCTTTTTGCTTGCTGCTGAAGTCCGAGTCACTGGAGAACCCCTTCAAGGAGTTCAGGTCATCAATCTTGCCGAATCACGCTACTACCCATTCTCAGCGGTGATCATATTAGGCTGTAATGAAGGTACTTTCCCCAAGGGCTTGCCCAAAGATGAGCTACTTGATAATACCCTTAAAAAAGAGATGGGGCTTCCCGGCTGGGATAGTCTCGAAGCGATGGAAGATCAAACTTTTCATCTGCTCAAGGCGAGAATACCGAAGCTATATCTTCTCAGAAGCAAGTATGTCGCAGGGCAGCCTACGGTTCGATCTCGATTTATCGAACGTCTCCAAGCAGAGAATCGCCTTGCGCTTCACAAACTACCGTTTCAACCGGAAGACTTTTGGCAAACCATCGGCAAACCAACACCAGAGTCAGTACTAACCCCTTATCACGAGGGCCTAGTTGCTGTGGAGCCGGATTCGTTATGGACTAAAATGTCTGCCAGCTCTTTGGAAAAACTGATTCGATGCCCTTATCGCTTTTTGCTTAGTAAGGCGCAGATCCAACCCCTAGACTTTTTCCGTCGGGACGATCCTAGAGCGGAAGGAGAATGGCTCCATAAGGTTTTAGAGGTCTTTTTTAGGGGTACCTATGATGAAGCTGAACTATTTTCCTGGCATGGTGTGGCTCGTGACGATTTCCGGTCCATCGCACTTTCACGGCTGGAACGCCTGACCATCATGATCGGCCCTGCTGGCATCCAATCCAAGCCGGTCTACTTTCACTTGATTCAACATTCCTGGCCAGCGTTCGTAGACCATATCGATCGTTTTTTTGGTGAAACGCTGGTGACACTTTCTCGTGGTATGAAAGAGGCTTCTCTGGGTACCATGAGCCGCCGTAGACAAACTCTCAAGATTCGAAACCTTGTCCGTGACTGCCAGGGTAGTATCGACAGTATCGACTTCTCCTATGGCCTCACAATGCTCACAGACTATAAACGCAAAGGGAATCCAACCCGACGTGAAACCCAGCTAGGGATTTCCCCACAGTTAGCCTTCTACGCACTTGTCGTCCAAGGCTACCATAGGGACTTAGATATCAAGCAGATGATTGTCGGCTATTGGAATATTATCAAGGGCGAGTGGAGCACCCATGGAGTTGGTGACGAGTGCCGCGACAAGGCCCAAGAACGGGGCCTCGCGAACCAGCGCAGCCCGTCGTTGCCCCAAATTCTTGATGCAACGGTTCGGACTTGGACCTGGCGAGAGAAGCAAGTCCTAGACCAGGAGAGGTTCTATGCAGACCCTAGCTGTTGTGGAATGTGCGAATACCAAGATATCTGCCGAAAGGATGATCCCCGCTATCGGGTTCAACTTGAAGACCAAGCCGACTTGAATGAGTTTGTAAGCGGAGAGCAGCAATGACCGAAGAAACACGACCCAACCCGCAGAATCCTTATATTAGCTGTGTTGTAAAAGCCTCAGCGGGCTGCGGCAAGACTTATCAGCTCAGCCGACGCTTTCTTTTTCTTGTCGCCTCAGGGGCCCATCCGCTATCTATTTTAACGATCACCTTCACCAAGAAGGCTGCCGCAGAGATGCGTGAGCGGATTCTTCAAATCTGCGCTCAGCTCTTGCAAGATCAGGCCCTGGCGGAATCATTTGATCAGTCAATGGCTGAGTTTTACAGGCAGGAGCAGATCAACACAAAGCGCTCAATGAGTCAGCCGTTATCGGCGTCACAGACTGCCCGAACAATATTGAGCTGCACCCAGGGCCTTCGCGTCAACACCATAGACTCTACGTTCTTGGAGTGGGTCCGTAAATTTCCTGTAGAAAGCCGTGGCGATCGCAAGCAGGCTCTACCTCCAAATCTAGATATGGCCACAGAGACTCAGAGCCAAAGAATCGATCGCTTGGCGTGGGAGAAGATCTGCTTTGACCTATTTGACTCTCAACCACAAAAAAAGATGGCATTAACACCCCTTGAATTGGAGGCGAGAGTTCAGGGAATCCAGAGGCACCAAACGTACTTCTGGCTATCTGAAGTCGCCCATGGCCAAGCATTCAAGCCGATCCCTAGCCCCAAAGGCTACGAGACCTTGCCACAGACATGGCCAGAGCTGATCGCTGCCATGGTGATCCCGCTTAAAAACATCATTGAGCAAACATCAGCTGCCAAGCGGGATCTTTTTCTAACAGCCTTGACTGAGCGGAGCGTCGAGAGCTTGCAAAGTTTGCGGCTTCTAACCAAAGACTTTAAGGTATCTGGAGCCACCATTCGCGGCAAGAAGCGCGAGGCCTTAGCCCATGAAATTTCTGAGGTGGAAGAAGCTTTCGCAGCCTTTCGCGATGGTCAACGAATTGCATCATTAAATGATATTGGCTCGATTTTGTGTCGTCTCTTCAAGGGCTATAGTATCTATCGCGATCAGGTGAAGCATCAGCAAGGGCTCATGGAGTTCGAGGATACCGCCAAAGGCTGCTATAACCTTTTCGCCAATCCGGATGCTCAAGGGGCTAGATTTCTGATCCATCAGCAGATCAAACATATGATGCTCGATGAGTTTCAAGATACCAGCCGATTGCAATGGTCGATCTTTCGCAACTTAGCCAACGAAATGCTATCCGGAGAAGGATTGGAACAGAAGAGCGGCACGCCTTCAACGGTATTTATTGTGGGCGATGAGAAGCAGTCTATCTATGGCTTTCGGGAAGCTGACGCTAGTATCCTTCTAACTGCCGCTGAGGAACTAGGTGAGCGAGGGGTCAAAGAGATTCCTTTGAATCACTCTTATCGAACCAGTCAGCTGGTTCTTGATCTCGTTAATCAGGTATTCCCTCCATTTTGGAACGATTTTCCAGTTCATCAAACAGCAGCTTTCAGCCCGAATCAAATAGCTATACCCAACTACGGGACAATCGCTGTTAGCCCACTTTTTGAAGATGTAAATGCTATCGAACAAGAAGTCTCTTTTGTGGCTCAATACCTCAAAGACCAGCTAAGCAATCAAGAAACCTTAGTTTTCGACAAGGCCACTGGTGGCATGCGACCTTTAGAACCCCAGGACTGTGCCATTCTCTACCGGGCAAGCACTCATGTGCCCCATTTAGAGAAAGCTCTTCGCGACCAAGGCTTAGAGTCACGGCGGGAAGAAAGTCGGGGATTTTTTGATCGCCAAGAGGTTCGAGACTTGATCCATTTAGTTAAATTTCTTTGCTTCCAGAGTGACCTTCTTTCATTTATGGCTGTGATCAAATCTCCACTTTGTGATCAAGCGGAGAAGCCCATACTCGAAGCTATCGTTGCCCAGAAAGGCGCCCAGACCCCCCAGGAGACCGTTTGCTCAATACTATTCGACCTAGAGCAGCGTGGCTCACAGTTTGCCAAAACTCTTCTAGAATTGATGAATCGAGCCACTCACGTCAGCCCAAGCGAACTCTTCATTCAGATCTATCATGACCTGAATCCTGTGAGTCTCTACAAGACAAGCTTTGGCGGCACCGAGGGGCTTTACGGTGAGGCCAACTTACAAAAGCTTCTCGACATGGTCATCGAGCAAGAAAACCAAAACTGCACATCACTCCAACAGTTGCTGCAATTCCTGGAAGAAAAAGCCAAAGAGGATAGCATCGGCGCGTCTTCACCCTCAGACCGGGCCATCAATCTGATGACCATTCACAAGAGCAAAGGCTTAGAGTTTCCCTTGGTTGTCGTCATTGGTCTGGGCGAGGCCTGGGAAAAACGAGATCCCTATTGGGTAAAGAATAGCAGTGGAGCGCAAACTGGCCTAAGCTATGTTGGAACGCAGAACGATCGGCCCGTAGACTTCGCTCCCTTCAAACAGATTTACGATCGCGTCCTGAACGATGATCGCGACGAAAACCTGCGCTTGCTCTACGTTGCCCTCACTAGAGCAAAGCACCACCTTCTTCTTACCGGAAGCCGGCGAGCAGACTCTAGGAAGGAGCATGGCTTCTTGCAGCACTTAGAAAAAAGCCTTGAGACGCTTGACGCTGAGCAACAAGCCCTTGGTGACGTCAGTTTTTTTTATAAAGAGATTTCTTGGTCAGGAAAGAAAACTATGATCGAAACAAGCCAGGCAGAAAGAGACATAGATAGCCATCGACCCTGGCACATTCCACAGCAAAAACCAGCTGTACAGTTAGAAATCAAAACCCTAGCTCCCAACAGACTTTTAACCAAACCAGATGACGCTAGCTCGGAAACCAATCATCGATTTAGCCCCTTTGCGACCGAGGCTGGAACGTTTATTCACGAAGCCCTTGAAAACGTAGTCCGCAAGCAAGCTATCCCCGATGAAGAGCAATGGTCTGACCTCTATAGCCATGGCCCTAAAGAACGCTTCCAGCAGGTCGGACAAATGGTTTTTGAGGAGATCCATCAGTTTCTTAAATCACCACTCTGGCAATCGTTGACTCAAATTGAGGAGGTGTGGCCAGAAAGAGATATTGTTTACCTAGATGGTGATAAGCTGATCCGTGGGACCATCGACTTGCTTGTTCGTGAAGGCAACAAAGAATTTAGCGTGATCGACTATAAGACATCCGAACCCCAAAAAGGCGATGATCTTTTTGAATATTCCCTGAGAAAAGCCTACGACCAGCAAATCCTAGCCTATGTAAAAGCTATAAAGGCACTATACCCGGGAGCCAAGGTCAATGGGGCCGTTTGCTATATAAGTTCCAATCAATTGGTCTATACCCATCAGGAATATCAGAGCCAGCGCTTGCAGACGAAGGAGACTTTGGGATTTTCTCTTACACCTAAGGATAAATCCGAGTCTTAGGGGTCATAGTCATCCAACTCGATCTGGATAGGACCAAAGACACGACACTGGCATGCGAGGCGCTCCGACGCTTCAGCATGCATCGCCTTCAGAAAATCTGCTTCAACGTCAGTTGGCCGACTCAAGTTCTCTGCACCTTGTCGAATATGAAAGATACAAATCCCACAATCACCTTTTTGACAATCAAACTCCAGCCAATCGCTGTGTTTTTTAAGCGCTATCATCCCGAGACCACGCCGGATTTGAAAGCCACGAGTCTCGCCTTTTTTCTTGATATCAATAGTTACTTGTTCGGCCATAAATGCCCTTCAACCTTAGACGCTTCAGACTTGCTTGAAGCTGAACACAAAGCCTGATTCTTCTAGACGATTCATCAGGTGCTTGCCAAGAGCAAAAGCTGGAGTCAGAAATCCAGCTGCCTTTTTTTGTTCCAACTTAGCTTCTTGGGTAGCTAAAGTTATCGCAGACTCGCAAAGGATAGTTATCGTAACCCGATTTCCAGGGTCTCCCTGAGCGCTTAGCATTGCCTTGTACTGCTTACCGTTGTCGCCAGTGCAGATCATTGTGTTTGAGAAAAAGCCCGATTCTATGGCATTTTGCGATGGCCCCTCACCTGGATCAGGGGCGACTTTCTCAACTAGTTTGCGGCCCAGTCCAGAACTAATAGTCACCGCAAACGCCACTGAGCCCCCGGTCACCAGTTGGGCCTTCCACTTCGATCCCATGGGTGCAAGGCGCTCAGCATAACGGAACTGCTTGCCATAGACGAACCCAGCCTGGCGAAAGAGAGCGTAGCTGCGCCTTACGACTGCGGTATTGATTGGAGCCATAAAAAATGGAGGCGACCATCCCCCCAAAGCTTCAACATAAACTGGCTTAGTAGTTTGGTAGCTTTCTCGTTTCTCTTCATCGCTTTTTAGTTTCTGAGGGGTCAACAATAGAGGATCAAGGAGCTTTCGGTTTTGCCCTGTTTCAGCCATATGAAGCGCTGACGCGATCGTTCCCCCATTAAAGCCGCCCTTCATTTTATAGTAGGAATCGATTCTTTTTACACCAACCCCTAGCGCTTTCATCTCTAAAACAGCGTAGTAGACACCGATATCAGAAGGAACCGAGTCAAAGCCACTAAAAGGAATGAGCTTGGCACCAGTACGCTGCGCCTCGGGCTCCCACTGCTTGATCATATCTTTAATGAAGGGGGTCTCACCTGTGATATCAAGGTAGTGCGTTCCGCTGCGACAGCATGCTTCAATTAGAATGGCTCCATATTTTGCGAATGGTCCCACCGTGCTGGCAATCACACGCCCCTGCCCTACCATAGCTTCGATGGCAGTCCGATCTTGACTATCAGCAACAATAATCGAAGACTCCGGCAGACCAAGCTCCTTCGCCAATGCCTTGAGCTTGTCTTGATTACGTCCCGCGATGGCCCACTTTAGGTCCCGAGGAGCCCTATTTCTAAGGTATTGAGCCGCCTGCTTCCCCGTAAAGCCCGTCGCACCGTACAAAACAAGATCAAAAGTCTTCATTTTAGAAACACCTTTCCAATTCGTTTACCGTCTAGGAAATGAAGGCTATCATTGCTAGAAACAGTTAGGAAGGTGTTTTCAGATCCGGGGCTAGAAGCAGCTAGAAATATTCTAGATTATTCTTGACATGACTATGCTAATTGCATATATTTTCGGATATGAAAGTACGACTGACACAAGCAGCAAAACAACTCGGAGTTCATCCTGATACTCTTAGAAGATGGGCAAACGCTGATAAGATTAAGGTTGC
>NZ_FWZT01000029.1 GCF_900177345.1 Pseudobacteriovorax antillogorgiicola | reverse complement strand
TTTCAAAGAACTTTGCCTTGGTTTTTCAACCGTTTGCTGTGAGTTGTTGTTAACTCCTCATCAGTGGCGTGAGGAAGACTTATACGGACTTGCCCTCATCCAGTCAAGGCCCAAATCACTTTTTTTCCGTTTTTTCCAGGAAAGTTGACAATCTGAGACTTTCCTCCTGTTTGACATACTGTAATTTATTGCAAGGGCCAAAGAATAAACTTTCGAATGGGCTCACGGTAGACTAAGCTTTTCGAGAAATTTTTGACAAATACATTAGCTAAACATCAAGGCCCGAAGGAGAGCAAGAATGGGTGACACTAAAACCGTAAATTACACTTCTCGCTTGGAGTCAAAAGAACTCGCACGTTGGAAGGTACTCTTCAATGTTCAAGCTCCCTACCGATGGAACCTAAGGCGACTGAAGTTAGGCTACACCCTAGATGTTGGGTGCGGGATAGGTAGAAACTTGATTCATTTAGGCGGAAACGGAGTCGGTGTAGATCACAATCAAACATCTGTTAGCGTCGCACGGGCAAGAGGTTTACAAGCCTTCACCGCAAAGGAGTTTCACAACCTCAACTATGCACAGAAGTCTTTCGACTCACTACTAATCGCTCATGTTTTGGAACATATGACATACAAAGAAGGCTTTCGGCTCGTAAAGGACTATCTCCCGTACGTACGTACAGATGGTTCGATAGTTTTTATCACGCCACAAGAAGCTGGTTATAGGTCTGATTCGACGCATGTCGAATTTATACGATTCGCAGAACTCGAATCCATGTGCAATGACCTGGACCTAAGCATAGTTAAAAGCTTTTCGTTTCCATTTCCTAGATTTACCGGCTCATTCTTCAAATACAATGAGTTTATTGTAGTGGCTAAGAAATTAGTCTAGTTCAAAGGGATTCTAGGCCACAGGCCGACTATTGACTTTCAGCGTCAAGCGATAGAGGCCAAACTTTTCCAATTAATGTTGGTGGCAACCCGAATATGTCATGAAATCATGTTCCGAGAAGTGTTTCCGAGTTGAAGTAAGAGTGTACTTACGAGCACTCCTTTCAGGGTTATTAGCCACTTTATCTCGAGCTAAGCTTTGGAATTTATAGTCTCTGCCACCTGAGCACCTGAGCAGAACTTGTCAGCATAGTCCTCGTGATCGTAGTGAACTCTATACTCCAGTCCAACATTGAGAAAATACTCCATTTTGGCAATCTATAAGCTTTTCCATGCCATCCTATTGCGGAACTTCGTACTTTGACTCACACAATGCCGTGATGGGCTCGTTCGATTTGATCCCAAATTCGATGACTCCGTTCCTCAGGGATAGGATGGATACTCATTTACAGGCCTTATTTTCAGGTCGGTTTGGGTACCCCTTTCTCATCTATACCTCCAAAGTACATCAATCCAAACAAAAGCATAGAAACGAAGTAAGAATCCAAGGGGAATAAGAGTTATGACCCATAAAATAGTTTCTTGGGTCAACGAAAGTTCTACTGATTCGTCTTCACATTCTAGGGGAAACAGCTGAAATATTGCCATTGATGCTATGATACTTGGAAAATAATATCTGGTCTGCAAACCATTTACAAAGTTGCTTCCAGGCACAGTTACAAGCAGATACATGGCAAAAGGAACTGCGATGAAAGAGCCAAAAACTAAGAGACACCCTAGAAGCAACCTAGTTCTTGAGAACTTTAACCGCCTCGCATTATAAGCAGTAATAGTCAAAATAAGCCCCTCTATATACAAAACCCCTTGAGTCAGTTCTGACCAATAACGCAGGGTTGTTTTAGCGAAAAATACATCTACCCACCCCAGAGGCCCAAGAAATTTATCCCAAGTAATCCAGTCAACTATCCCCCTGTAGATTGCTGTACAAGCTACATCGAAATGAAATAAAATGAATCTTAGTTGAGCTATCGGGTCTAAACCCGAAATATTACCACTGTCTGTAAATTCATCGGAGTTGGTAAAAATGGTTGCTACATAAGCAAGAAAAGCAAAGCACTGAACTAACGCAGCTATGTGGTTGTAAGTTACTTTTAAGTTCTTATAGGTAAAGGCTGCTTCATCTTTTATAGGAAAAAGAAGAGGTAGCATTAGCAAAGGTAAAATTACGGGTTTCGTCAGTATGGCCCCAACCGATATTATTGAAAATAATGAGAAAAACAGGAACCCTAAGGGCTTCCTGGAGAAACACCTAATGAGAACTAGAAGACTAGTAAGGATTATGATCCAATCTGATGAAATCGTAAATGTCTGCTGAATAAACAAAGGCGACTGGACTATGAATGCAACAAACAGGAGGCCTAAACTCCTTCCTGGAGTCACGGAATATAGTAAAAATAGCAGTGCAGAAAGTATCACGAAGCCATTTATAATTCTTGCCAGGTGAAAAGATACGATCGCTTTACGAATAGACGACTCTTCATCTGGCACCAACACCTTAGCAAGCCACACAGCCAAGTATGTGAAGCTATTACCATAATTAGCGGGATCAGTAGTAATGCATTTTGAAGGTCTATCTGTACTTGCCTGAGAATAAATGTTGCTCTTCAATTTCTTATGGGATTGAAATGCCACAGTTTTGAATTCGAAATAAGCAGGAAGATCCAATTCCTTGCTACAAACCCGTCCATCAACTTTGGAAGATGCTCTATAGACTGCAGAAATCCAGTGCGTAGCTTCATCTGGACCTTGTAGTGGGGGAATTAAGAGAGAAATTCCTGTTCCAAAAAATCCATAACAGACGAAGAAGACAAGACATATATTTAAATACCCTTTGTCCAATAAATGCCTATAATTTCCTTGTTTCATGCTAAATTGAAATACTTTCTAAAGTTTATTCTGGTTCAGTGGAAATTTGAGGTACTAAAGTCCAAGAATAACATTATTCTACTGTAAAACGGACCTCTTTGATTACAATGTGTAAGTTCCCCAATTCTGCAAACCGATTTTCTTGAGTCACTCGTGTCCCCTCAGTAAAAAAAAAGCAAAAAAAATTTATGCTGAATAGCACCAAGGCAGATAGGCTTCCGGCGACTGTTTAACCGCGGACTTATTCCTTGGAGCCAGGCAAGGTACTTGCAGGGGCTAACCCCAAGCTCTTGGCAAGTGGCGATTAGGCTTTGGATAACATCACCAACTTGAGCGCCCTTGGCAGTTTTGTAAAACAAGCTGTATTTACGATGGGTAATTAACTTTTTAATGGTGCGTTCGCATTCGGCGTTCGAAAAAGGAACACCTGGGGTATGCATAAACTCATTGAGTTCGGTCCATCGTTTTATCATATAGTTCACAGCACCACCCAATGGCCCATTTTTCTCGATATCGCCGCTAGCAAGTGTCTTGCTCGGGGTTAATTGGACTCACTACAGTGAGAAAATTCACTTCCTGATGTAAACTTAACGAGTTACAAGGAGGTATCATGGGTAAGAAGCTGCAGATTAGCAATGCGCAAAGGGTTGAAGCTGTGATGGCACTATTGACACGAAGTGAGTCAGCTTCAGCTATAGCTAGACGCTTCAAAATAAGTGAAGGAAGCCTATACCGGCTCAAAGATGAGTTTATAAGTGCAGGGAAAACAGCTATTACTAATCGATCCAAAGGAAAATCAAGGCAGAATAGCGAGTGCGATAAGTTAAAGCAAGATAGCTCAGAGAGATGAAATCATAGCCAACCTTACGGTAGCCAATACGGTTTTAAAAAAAATTTCGGACCTATAAAGCTCACTGCCACAAGCCGTAAGATGATCGACGAGTCTGTCAGCGAGAACAAACTCTCAAACCTCAAAAAGACTCTCTTGTGGCTTGGTATTGCTCGTTCCAGTTGGTATCACAAACCTCGACTTCAAGCTTCGAAGCGAGGGCCAGCTAAGAAGCAGTTAGCTTGGGTCAGGGAAGGGCGCGGTAGTTAAATCACGATTCAAGATCAATTAACCCCGTCTCCCTTCAATGCCCGTCACACCCCACGCGCCGTTTTCCGGCATGAGGCGTTACCCAGAGAATTCGCCGTTAAGGTTTATGGGACTGCTGCTCATGATGTACACTGCCTAGGTTTTACATGATAACCGTTAAAGAGCTTCCACTTATCATATATTTCACTATGGCTCCACTTACTCCATGAGCGACCTCCACGTTTTACTGGCTGTTGACGTGATGCAAATTTCCTTACCATCTGATCAATCCGCCACCTCACAAAAGAGAGATCCTTACCAGAACTCTATGTGCCAGGAAAAGATGAGACAACTATACCGATAATTCAGTATAACAAAGGGCGGTATATGAAGGATCTCAAATGTCAGATAACAAAAACAAAGAAAATCAAACAGCTAGCTCTAGCCTATCATCCGAACAGATTAATGAGAAGCCAGGTCGAAGAACATTCTCCCCAGAATACAAGGCCAGGATTCTAGAGGAACTTGCCCAGTGTAAGCGCGGAGAGGTTGGTAAACTGTTGAGACGAGAAGGTCTCTATGCGAATCAAGTGAGTAAGTGGAAGAGCGAAGCTGAGGATGCACTTGCGGGCGTTTTTAGCAAGAAGAGGGGGCCTAAACCTGACAATGAAGCTAAGCTCAAGCGTGAGAATGAAAGGCTTCGCAAGCAGCTAGAAACAGCTACTAGAAGGCTTGAACATGCCGAAGCTATCATCGATATTCAAAAAAAAGTATCGGAGATGTTCGGGATTCAACTTCCAAAACCACCCAATCCCAAATCAGACAGCGACTAACTCGTTACCACAAGAACAAAACTATTAAGGCTGATCTTACCTGGTATGCAAAGCTTAGTGGAGTTTCCAGAGCGAGCCTGTACAGATCCCTAAAGCCTCGAAAACAACCTACTGGAGCAAGGAAAGCTGCACCAGTGAATAAATTATCTAATGAGCAAAGGGAAGAAGTATTGAGTATTTTATGCTCAGAGAAACATATCGAAGACAGCCCCTATCAGGCTTATAGCAAACTTTTGGATGAAGGCAAGTGGTATTGCTCCATTCGGACAATGTATCGTATCTTACAGGAGAATAGCCTATCGCGAGAGCGAAGAATGGTTAGGCGTAAACAGAAACATCCCAAACCAATTATTAAGGCAACTGGACCAAATACAGTCTGGAGTTGGGACATTACTCGGCTTCCTGGGCCTTTTATAGGGAAGTACTATTTTCTTTACGTGATGCTTGATGTGTACAGTCGTTATGTTGTTGGTTGGATGGTGTCGGAACGCGAGAATGCGGATCTAGCACAGCATTTCATTCGAGAGAGTTTACAAAATAAAAATTTAATCGAAGAAAGCTTGACGATTCATTCCGATCGAGGTAGTCCAATGAAAGCCGCTTCAACAGTGGAGTTGGTTGCACTCTTGGGATTAAGTCGAAGTTTTTCTCGACCTCGTGTAAGTGACGACAACGCTTTTTCTGAGTCCCAGTTCAAGACCTTAAAGTACCATCGGTTTTTTCGCGGTTGGTATAAAAACCTTGATTAGGCCAAAGTAGAGATGAAGAAGTTTTTCGAATGGTATAACCACGATCATCGCCACATTAACCTTGGCCTGTTAACACCAGCAATGGTTTACGAAGGTCGTACAGAAGAAGTGCTTGAAGAACGGAAGAAGGTCTTAAAAAAGGCTTTCAGCAGCTTTCCTGAGCGCTTTAACAAAGCAGGCCCAAGGCTAACCGTTCCAGCAGAGAACGTTGGTATAAACGTTAAAATTGAACGAAAGTCCATTCCGGTAGTCTGACTAATAGTTTCTTAAACTTTAGTCAAAACTGTCTCAGACACCCTGGCATACTCGGGTCGGAAGCTGTTCAAAAAACTCTGTTGTCATGGACAATGGCTTGTCAGTATACCCGAGTCCATTGATGATCATAGCGGCCACAGCCTGCCCAGTAGAGACAGATTCGTTGCCTGAAGAGCCTAACCGTCGATCGACGTAGCTATCAATACCCAAATCTCTGATCACGCCAGCAACTATACCATGGTGATCAATTCGTTTTACGTGAAAGTCATCGTTAATCATAATAATCTCAGGATGTTGTTAACTGATGACCCTTTGTGCCTCTTGATGTCAAATTAATCAAATTAAGATTCCGAGCTTTGCTCGATGTCGGTGAGAAGTATATTTCCTTCTATAACAGCGAAAGGCCTCACTCTTGGCTGAAATACGGGACTCCAGATATGGCCTATAATAGTAGAATCGCAGTGAAGACTACCAAAGTTGGTGAGAAGTGCTTGAAAGAAGCTGCATGATGGGATAACTAACAGATCACTTCTACTGGTCTAAACCATAGGGTCCACTTCAAACCTCAAAAATATCTGAAAAAAGAATAGGATTTTAAACTAAGAATTGGCTACTAGAATATTGTGCGAGGTAACGCACAGGGAGCCCTAACAAAGCATCCTCTAGCGGCAATGATGGTTCATTCATTGCCGCTTTCAGGTGATCGTTAACAATCTGGACAAGCTACAAAAATATATTCTTGCGACGATAATTAGCCAGCCACTAAAGAAGCGCTCAGGAAGGCGAGAGCCAAGAGCAATTAAAAGAAGGCCGAAGCCACACGATAGGTTGAAAATCCCTCGAAGGCATTGGCACGAGGAGTCTTCAGCCTAAACCAGTGGCATTGATAACTGGAATAGATGTTCTTCAAACTTTTACCTAAAAAGTAGATCTCAGCCTTAACCCTACTAACGATGAAAAAACCTTGACCATATATCGAATTTTCTTAGTAGCTGTAATACTTGATACACCCGCAACCCTGGGATTCATTGAAACACTTATTTCTGCAACCTTCAATTGGTGCACAGCCATCAGAGCTAAACTTTCGGGCTCAGGATACTCATCTGGCATACAGTTAGCTAGAACACCAATAGCTTTACGACTATATACTCTAAAGCCTGATGTTGGGTCTTTCACAGTACTAAATAGTCCAAATAGCCCCAAGCTGAATCTAATCAACCCAATACCGAATATCCTCATAGCAGTTGTACTTTTTCGATTTGCCTTCAACACTCTGACATCTCTAAAACGACTGCCAATTGTAAGGTCGACTTTATTACTCTGGGCAAAGTTGATCATCTTTGTTACGTCACCAAGAGGGTGCTGGCCGTCTGAATCACACTGGACGACAAAATCATATCCATTATTTTTTGCAATATTGAATCCCGTCATGAGAACACCCGAAACTCCGATGTTAATCTCATGACTGACGTAGTTATCAGGGCATTGTTTGTTAAGAATCATTTCGCTGCTATCAGTACTACCGTCATTTACAAAGCAGTACTCAATTCCATGCTCACTCTTGATATTCTCTAGTTTGGGAATTAGCGATAAAAGATTTTCTTCCTCGTTATAGCAAGGCAACACTATTAAGGCCTTCCATCGATTGAACTTCCATCTTCCACCTACGTCAAATCCTTTAGCAGCAATTTTTGAAACGAAAATTCTCATCTTACGGTTGGCACTTGTATTCTCGACACTCATTTCTAGTGTCTGCAGAAAGAGAAAGAATATCAAACTAGCCATTACCAAGTTACTGACTAACTCGATCCCTAGTGCCTTTGCTAGCGGTTCGAGCGCTCCTGGCAAAATCAGAGATAACACTAAAAAGGCACTAACAGCCCACCACACTAGAGCATTCCTTGCTGACAAACGCCCTCCAAATTGCGAAATTGTCAGTAGAAGAGTCCCACTAACAATTAAGATTACCATCCATGACATAAACTCAACCTCAATTTTGGAGTATTAGTCGGAGCTTCTTTGTAACCGAGCGAAGTCGTAAACTAAGTAAGTCTTTCAATGACAGAAAGATAAGGTGTGCCTTAACAATTTGCTTCTTTCTCGCAACTTTTGCAGCTCGATTCCATCCAATATCAACACAGTCTTTAGAGATAGATGCGTAAATATCAATCTCCTCTTTGAACCTCTTCAGATTATCATTAAGAATCGAAGTTTGATTTTCTTTGTGACGTCGATATTTATATACAGGCTTATCACTACCGACAAGGTGGTTCCCCGATAGTAAAACCCTGAAATAAAAATCCAAGTCCAAAACCATTAGCCATCTTTCATTGAATCTTAGTTTTTTTACTTTACTCATTTTGTAACAAATCGTGGGACACATGATATAGTTTCCCTTTAGCAGAGATAGTAGTCCTGACTCTCCTTCTACACGGAAAAGATCACCTTTTGGTCTGAAGTATCTTTTAACAAAATCAACGAATGAAAATATCTGATTACCCTTAGAATCTATTATCTCAGTCTGGCAAAAATAGGCCGATGCCTCTTCAAAACGGGATGCAGAATCATAAATCATTTCCATATAATCTGGTAACAAGCAATCATCAGAGTGTAGTATGGTAACTAGGTCAGTCTTTGCACTTTCAAGACATTGATTCCAATTTTTTGCAATCCCTAGATTAGAACTATTCAAAGAATAAGTAACTCTTGAGTCTTCAAGATAAGAGTTAATTAAGTCTAGATCGAGTGGATTATTTGGATTGTCATCGAATATGTGAATTCGCCATGTTTCACAGGTTTGTGAAAACACACTTTCTATAGCCTCTACTAAGTACTTAGGCTTAGAGTAGTACGGTATCGCGAACGTAATGAAACTTTTCTCTAACACCCTAGCACATCTCCTGAAACTATTTCAACATGCAGCCGTTTAAAGAACTTTTTTACCAACCTCTTCTATCACCTGTTTACCAATATGGTCAGGGTCTGATCTCTTATATAAAAACAGCATTTTATGAGTTGGCGTCAACAGACGATAAGTCCCTTCTTCTTCATTGGATCGTGAAATCAGATAATTGGAATTGAACTCTGTTCCTACTTTAAGGCCTTTTAGGTAGTATCCTACTGCGAGAGGCGCACCTGGAATAACTTCTTGATAGTTTGGCCGGTAGTCAACCACAACACCTTCTGGAAGTAAATCTTTAACTTTCTCAAATTCAGATGTGACCAAGTTAAGTGATTCGACTCCCACGTTCTTATGGTTCATATAAAGAACATTAGATGCAATATAGACAACTACGGCAGCGCCACAAAGAAATTTTTCAAATTTCTTCTTTAGAAAAAGGAGAGCACCAAAATAAATTGCAATATATGATGGACAAAAAATTATAGCTGTATAGTCATGAAATCTAGCCAAGTTCCTCATCGGTACCAACCACAGCGGGCCAGAGAGAAGCAGCAGCACAACGATCATTCTCTTGCGTTCAGATAGCCTCCCAAAGGATCGCCTAAATATAAAAATACAGGAGATGAAGAGCACGCAAATGAAACTCATAGAGAGTGCTTTTACAATATGTGTAGGGCTTGAGACCTTAAAATACCAAATCGGTGTAAAGCCCTTAAGAAAGTACTTGGCCATTTTTTCATATAGATAGTAGACCCACTGCGTAGTAGAGGCTCCCTCTTCTATACCCAACCTAAAAAGCGCCGATTTCACAATGCCAACCTCTGTTAACGAGACCCCTCGAACAAAAGCCTCGGCGAGAATATTATGAGTTAGAAAAGATGCTGTTACTATGCACGCAAGAAACAAAGATATAAAGCTCGAATGTCTTAAAGAAGACTTTAACGCAATATAGAACGTTGTATTTTTATGGAATACTCTAAGCATTAGAAACCAGTATACAAAAAATGTAGGTATAACTGAGTATCCCCAACCCAACATAGGAGCTAAGACAGCACAAACATATAGAGGAAAAATCCTGTCTGCTGTTATCTTCAGCGATATGCCATATATTGCAATCGCTATGCCCAACAATGAGTAAACATCTGGCGTTACAAGATCGCGATAGAAAGTGACATAGTGACCCGAGAAACTGAGAAGTGTAATCGCAATAGCTTTGAGCCGTGAAATTTCAAGGCATATAAGCACTCTTTGAAAAAAGAAAATGCTCAATGAAATTATGACAGCATTCAATATTTTAGTGTAGAAAATCTGATCGATCATAGATTCGAAAAAATATTGAGGCAGGCTCATCACGATATAACTAGGAAAAGGCGAACGTAAAAAGTAATAATAATCTTGAGCAAACTGAATCGTGTAGCCAACAAAGTAGTTTGCTACTGTGGAGTTTCCAGAAAGAGCAAGATTATGAGATGTCACCCACCCGTGATGACCACCAGGAAATCCACTCAAGGGTAGTTGAGTCACAGTCATAATAGCAAACACCAAAATGACATTGTACTTCTCGATGGAAGATAGTATTTGATCTCGCATTCTAACCTCACTCTTTCGAGGGCTTATTCTCTAACATATTAACAGTTTTACTTATGATATAAACCGGACGCGCTTTAGTACATTCAAATATCTTTCCCACATATAAACCGAGTATCCCTTGGATAAATATTATCACCCCTGACAACAACCATACTGAAGCCACTATGGTGGAGTATCCTAGCACCTCTATTTGGCCTGTCAGTCTCTGGAAGACTATATAGGAGACGAAAACCAAAGAAGAAATCGAAAGAAAAAATCCAAATTTGACAGTAAGTTTGAGTGGTTTATCGGAATAAGCTAAGATCACATCAATACCCAAGCTTAGAAGTTTTTTTACGCTATACGCCGATTCACCGTGAGGGCGTCCACCATGAGTAACATCAAGTGTTGTTTGAGAGAATCCAGACCACCTTACCATACTAGGGAAGTAACGAATACTTTCAGTCATATCTCTGATTACGGAGACGACATTTCGACGATAAATCCCGAAGTTTGCGATTGCTGGATCAAGGCGAGAATCTGTCAAATAGCTCAAAACTCGATAGAACAGTCTTGAGATCTCCTTCTTGAGAAAGGCGTCTCGACGAATCCTACGCCTAGCCATAACCACATCAAAATCTCCCTCAGTAGCTACCTTATACAAATTTGGTATCTCTTCAGGCAGGTCTTGAAGGTCTCCATCCATAACAATAAGCCAATCACCCAAAACTTGGTCTACCCCGGCAGCAATAGCATAATGCTGACCGAAGTTTTTCGAGAGACGAATGCCTTTTATCGTTGGGTTCGAGTGTGCCAGATCTTGGATAATTTCCCAGGAATTATCTGGACTCCAATCATCGACAAGTAGGATCTCAAATCTTTTACTAACTTCATCCAAACTAATCTGTAATCGATTCGTCAACTCTATAAGACAGTCAGCACACTTATAGACGGGAATTACTACTGATATAAGTGGCCTACATGCTTCGATAGTGGTTTCTTTCAAAGCTAAACCTTGTGTTCATCATGGATAAATAGTGTAGTCAAAAGTACCTTCGGGCCCAAGTGAGACTTGAATATTTTTTCGCTGAGCAGTGATCTTAGATGTAGTATATTAAGCAGCATAAGACCAAAATATCCAGCTCTCTTTAAGAAATTCAACAGCATATCCTGAAGGATCACCTAGTGATTGAACCGAATAATTCAATACCTTTCAACAAGCCTTTTATTGTCGGAAAAGAATTACATTATATTTCGCAAGCTGTATTAAGAGGAAGACTTGCAGGAAATGGATACTTTTCCAAGAAATGCGAATATTGGATGCAAGAAGCTTTCAAGGCAAATCGAGTATTACTAACTACATCTGGAACGGCCGCATTGGAGATGGCAGCTATCTTGGCAAATTTAGAGGATGGAGATGAAGTTATACTCCCATCTTATACTTTTGTATCTACGGCTAACGCATTTTTGCGATGCGGAGCAAATCTTAAGTTTGTCGATATTAGGCCTGATACCCTAAACATGGATGAAACACTTCTAGAAGATCTTATTACTAAACGAACGAAAGTTATTGTACCTGTGCATTACGCTGGTGTCGCCTGCGAAATGAAAACCATAATGGACATAGCGTCACGCCATGGGATTCTGGTAGTTGAGGATGCAGCTCAGGCAGTTCACGCAAGATATAAAGATGACTTTCTAGGTACTATAGGTGACCTCGGAGCATATAGTTTTCATGAAACAAAGAACTTTATTTGCGGAGAAGGAGGTGCTCTTGTAATCAACAATAAGATTTTTCTAGAGAGAGCAGAGATAATTCATGAAAAAGGTACAAATAGGTCAAAATTTTTTAGAGGGGAAGTCAGCAAGTACACATGGGTCGACGAGGGCTCGTCCTTCTTACCTTCCGAAATAATCTCTGCTTTCCTTTATGCTCAGCTAGAGGAAGCTGACAAAATTACTTCTAAAAGGGAAGCTATCTACCGCTACTACTACAAAGCACTTAAACCTCTTTCTCAAAAAGGGTATATTCAACTTCCACATTGCCCAGAGGGCTCTAAACACAATGGTCATATGTTTTACATAATTCTCGAAAAATCGAAACACGATCGAGACCATTTTATTTCTCATATGAATAGATCAGGCATCCATGCCGTTTTCCATTACGTTCCTCTACACACTTCACCTATGGGAAGGACGTTTTGGAATACTAACCAGAGACTAAAAGTTACGGAGGACATAAGTCAGCGACTCATTCGTTTGCCTTGTTACTACGAACTTACTAGAGATGATCAAGACAAAGTCATAGAAAAGATAAATAGCTACTTTAGTAACTCTTGGCAAAGATCATTACACAGAGAAGCCTCACTCAGCGGAGCTGAATCTTGCTAGAAATAGAATCATTGGAATGGGATAGTGATTTTTTTAGTTTTGGCGTAGCAAAGTTGAAGCCAACGAGTGAAGGTGGATTCGACATTAAAAAAGCTCTACAACAAAGATCTATCAAATTGGCTTACATTGAAAGCCATCAACTTCTACCACAACTCGAGAACTTTCTAATAGGGGGAAAAGTGAAGTATAGTGCTACTTTACCTCTGAAAAAAAATAGTATTTGTAAGGATATAGTATCTATCTCCCCTTCTGAAAGTAGCGAAGAACTCGAATCTCTGGCAATTCAAAGCGGACAATTCTCAAGATTTAATAGAGATCCGAATATTGCGAGAGAAAAGTTTGAAGAACTTTATAGATGCTGGATTACTAGATCTATTCGCAGAGAAATAGCATTTGAAAACCTTGCAAGTAAGTCAGATGATAAGATACGAGGAATGATAACCCTAGCTAAACACGGAGATCGAGGAAGAATAGGTTTAATCGCAGTCGATCACAAATATAGAGGACATGGAATTGGTAAAATGCTGATAGAAGGCGCGGCACAGAAATTCACAGAGGAAAACCTTAAATATGTAGATGTTTATACTCAGTGCGAAAACGTGGGAGCTTGCAAACTATACAACTCTTGCGGGTTTAAAGTCATTGAGAAATATTACATCTACCATATTTGGGTTAACTAATCTCTTATTAAGAAGCCCAAATAGATACTACCAACTATGTATCTATATCACGCCAATTAAGAATCTCGTCAATTTTAATATCTCGCGTCACTTTCATTGAAAGTACGCTTTCCACATATTTGGGACTAATTCCGGTACCAGGCCTTTTCCAAGTTAAATCTTCTATTGAGAGTCTATCTCCCGAATTTAAAGGTCTTGCGAGAACCAAGCTTCTTCTCGCATTCAACCTTGCTGATCTTTCATTTTCTAAAGGCTCCTTCTTTACATTACCCAAGATAGCCTGCAATACTTTTAACCTATGCTGGAACGTCAGAAGATCATTGTAATCCATAGCATGATAGTGATCATTCCCAGGTAAATTCTTATCATGGGTAAAGTGCTTCTCTATAATTCTAGCACCTAGCACTGCTGCTGTTTCTAAAATCTTCATTTCACCTGGAAGCGTATGATCTGAGTATCCAACTACGTGACTTGGAAACTTATCCTGAAGATCTGTGATCATTGCTAGGTTTGCATTCTCATCAGCTGTTGGATAGTCCAACACGCAATGCAATAGAGCAACCGGCACATTATATGGCTCAAGCCATCCAAGCGCTTCCTGAATCTCATGAACAAATGATGCGCCCGTAGATAGTATTATTGGCTTATTGAGCGAACCTATGTGCTCTAAAAATGGCTTATTAGTGATATCTGAAGATGATATTTTGAAAACGTTCACAAGGGGGTTTAGAAAGTTTGCTGATTCTAAATCAAACGGTGTGCTCATAAACTCAATATCGGCTTTCGCACAGTATTTGGCTAGCTCCTGATACTCACACTCTCCAAATCCATCGTACTTTTTAAACAGCTCAAATTGACTTTCAGTTCTTTCCTTCTTTAAGTCCCAGTATGCAGGAGAATTTATTGAAGCGATTTTCTCTGCTTTGTAAGTCTGAAACTTAATTGCATCTGCTCCACCAAGTTTAGCTTCATCAACTAAACGTTTAGCAAGGTCTAGGTCTCCCTCATGGTTTACTCCTGCTTCGGCAATAATGTAGGGATTAAACCTGCGTGACACATCAAACGCACTATGAATTTCTTTCATTCACTTACTCCCTCACCTTGTTTGACGATACAATTAATTGTTGATTGGATCGTCACATTCATTCTTCTAAGCTTATGTAGATCGTGCAATGTATCAATATCAAAACGTAAATGAGGCTTATGACACTCAACATTCAAAGGGTCAAAAGTGCCAATCTGAAAGCACTCTTGATTCTCCCAAAGATAATTAAATAGGTGTTCTCTCTGTTCCTTGCCAGAAGCATTGCTAAAAATACTTTCTAGACATTCAATCGTGCAAATCTCTGCCCCTAAACCATCTGGATACTGGTTGTTTCTAGGAATATGATTGTATGCATAATCTAGTTTATTACAAGAAAAATAGGAAATAAGTCGATCAATCTCAACAGGGTCTACGAACGGGTTATCGGCACACACTCTTACAACGTTTCTAGGCTTCAGCTTGTCTGTGACTAGCCTAAATCTCCCTAAAACATCGTCTTCGTCCCCTTTATAAACGGGAATCCCCATTTTGCCTCCGATCATTTCCAACTCAAAATCATTCTGGGGTATTGCTAACACGATTTTATCCAGGTTTCGAGATCGTAAGAGCCTTCTGATAACCCATTCAATCACGGGAAAGCCATGTAAATCTAAAAGCATTTTGCGTGGAAGCCTCTTAGAGCCAAGTCTAGCTTGAATAACGCAAAGATTCATACTCTCCACCCTGTATATATCGAGGATATCGTGAGCTTTTTGGCATTTGACAAATCATATAATCCTATACTAGCGTCTAATTAATTACATTTAAACACCTCAATGAGCTTTTTTCATGATCAGAATATTTATCGGATACGATAGAAATGTCTCTGTGGCGTATAATGTCCTGCAGTCAAGTATTATTCAAAGGTCGAGTCAACCAGTCTCGATTACGCCCATTTGTCTAAGTCATATAAAAAGTATTTTTGACCGCCCTTTAGACCCGCTACAGTCCACTGAGTTCTCATTCTCAAGGTTTCTAGTGCCCTACCTTAGCAATTATGACGGTTGGTCCATATTCATGGATAACGACATGCTTCTACTAGACGATATTGCCAAGCTTTGGGATCTCCGAGATAGCCGGTACTCTGTTCAAGTTGTAAAGCATAAACACGAAGCTGAAGAAGGTCTCAAGTTCCTAAACAAAGTCCAAACATCGTACAAAATGAAGAACTGGACAAGTGTCATGATTTTCAACAATGAGAAATGCCGCTCCTTAACTCTAGATTACGTAAATCGCGCTTCGGGCCTTGAACTACATCAGTTTCACTGGCTAAAAAATCCTGAAGCTGAGATCGGCGATATACCGTCAGAGTGGAACTACCTGGTAGGAGTTAACCCAAAGACAGGAAAACCAAAGAATGTTCACTTTACTCTCGGTGGACCGTTTTTCAATGAGTTTAGAGATATTGAATTCAGTAGTGAATGGTTTCAGGCGAGGGAGTGTATGAACTCATGCTCTCAGAAATCTGAGTCATACGATCGCAATAATAAGAACAGTGGAGCAGAACTTAATGTATGAACAAGCAGATCTACAGACAGAACCAAATCTTAAAAGTGGTCAAACGATCTATAAGAGTTGTATTCAACTTCTTATAGATGAACTTCGCTCTCTTTCAAGTCGAAACGAAGATTCAGTATCTTCTCTTTTGAGCCTGATCAGAGGTAGTAATGTTCAGATCGTTACAAGCGGAATCGGTAAGTCTGGAATAATAGCGGAAAAGATGTCTTCAACTCTTCGAAGCTTAAGTTTTAGAGCAATTTTTTTACACCCCGTAGAAGCCCTGCACGGCGACTTAGGGATTTTAGAGACCAAGGGACTGATGTTCATTTTTAGTAATAGTGGGAGCACTCACGAACTGCTAGATCTACTGCCACATGCAAAATCAAGGCAATTTCAAGTTATTGGAATACTAGGAGACAGGGAATCTCGGCTAGCTAGAGAATGTGATATTGTTTTCGATGCTTCCATCCAAAGAGAACTATGCCATAACAACCTAGCCCCCACTACTTCAAGTACTATAAGTTTGATAGTTGCGGATATACTAGCAGTCTTAGTGGCTCAGTCCGCCGGGATTACTAAAGAGGAGTTTGCCTACAACCACCCTTCTGGCAGCCTAGGGAAGAAATTGACCATGACGGTATCAAGGCTCATGCAGAAGGCTACACTTATTAAAACTGACACACACTTCATGGATATAGTCAGTAGCATCTCCATCAGTGGATGTGGCTCTGTACTAGTTGTAGATGACTTCAACCATTTGCAAGGTATTATTACGGATGGAGATATAAGAAGAGCAGTTGCTAGCCGTAAGAGCGACATATTTTCTTGTAAAGCAAGTGAAATTTGCACCAAAAACCCTGCCATAATTTCCAAAGATAGGCTTGCCATAGAAGCTTTGCAAATTATGGAATTTGAGAAGAAGCCAGTGAATGTCATCCCTGTGGTTGACGTAAATCATAAAGTTGAGGGAGTTATTCGAATTCACAACATTGTCCAAGAAGGAATTAGCTAGCTCCTAAGTCAATAACTTCATTACAGTACTTCAAGAAGTTCTTCCGATGCGAGACCATTATGATCGTGCAGTCTCCTGCGAACTTTCTGATAGTTAAAGCAAGATGCGACTCCGTACTATGATCAAGGTTAGCTGACGCTTCATCCAAAATAAGCAATTTTGGACTTCTAAGCAATGCCCTCGCAATTGCCAACCGTTGTTTTTCACCTGTCGAAAATTTTTCTCTATGTCTATCGAACCTCTCGTCTAAATCTACTATTCTCGATGAAATTTCCGCTTTTTCTAGCGCTTCCCATATATCAATATCACTAGGCACTTCATCAAGCCCAAAGCAGAGATTATCTCTCACTGTTCCATCAAAAAGATAAGGGTCAGGTCCGACGTAAGCGATACTACGAGTTGACTCTTTTGCAAAAGTAACTGCAGGCTTCCCAGCTACGTATAAACTCCCCTTTGAAGGCTCAATTTGCCCCAGAATTAGTTGAAGGAGTGTAGATTTACCGCACCCACTTTCTCCCATAATTCCTACAATAGAGCCGGCTTGTATCTCTAAGCAGTAATCTCTATATATAGGTTCGACATTCTTTTCCCAAGAAAAACTCATGTCTTTGATCACGATCGATGGTGGTATATTAACGCTTTTTCTCTTCGCCTCACTTTCCTCTATCGGCTGAGTCTGACTGAGTGAGAAGTATCTCATTGCAATCTGAAAGGATGGAAATTCGTTGGTTAGCGCATTTACACCACCGACAACCGACGATAGCTGTTGAACAAGACGAGTAAAAATATAGAGAAACGCTAGGATGATACTTCCATCTGTTCCAATCTCGAGTGAAAACTGAACTAGGAAAGCGATCGCTACTACTCCGAGAAACGACGGGAGTGTTACGGAAATGGCGGAATTCAGCATTGCCTTATCATGATGATCTAAGTACAATTTCGCATGAGATATGGCTTTTCTTACTTGCTCCCTCTCCATTCCCACAACCCTAAGATACAGCCAGTTCTTCATAACAATACCGATCGTTTCCATCATATTTTTGTAGATCGCAGGCATCTGGGGAGAGTACTTCAAGATTTTTCGGTTGAAGTACAAAGAGACAAAGCCGATAAGGATAATTAAAGTCAAACCTACCAATGTCTGCTTCCAAGCCATCGCTATGAGACCTGCTAGTAATAGTAGACATTGTATGATAGCTATAGTCGTCTTAGCTAAAGCTACAATCATCACCGAAGTACGATTCAAGCTATCGGTAAAGTAGCCCATGAACTCCCCTTCCGAAAGAGTCAGCTGCTTCTGGGAAGTTAGATAAGTCAGTATTTGGTGCTGTAAGTTATACTTTATAATTGCTCCTAACTTAACAGGGCTTCTAGTTGACAAAAACTGACCCAAAGATCTTATTGCTCCAATGCCGATCAAGCATATGATTATGCTACTCATGGAATAATTTGTAAGAAACCTAAGCCCCTCTGGAATATGCCTAGCTTCTACTAAGCCTAGTGCCGTCAGAAAAATCTGAAGAAAAATAGCGATACTATATTCTGCAGTTGACAGTAATAGACCACTTAGGACAACAAATGAGAACCAGACTAACCCTTGATACCTCAACATCTGCGTAACTGACCAAAAATATGACTTAATTACACTGAATCTGACCTGGAATCGCAAAGCATAGGACTTGTAAATCAAATTATTAGACTCCACTCATTGAGGCTCACTCTAACATGGAACACTCCAAACTCCTGGACGTACCTTAGTTTGGATTAAAAGAGATCATAGTAATGACGATATTTTCTGAAACCTGCAGTATACGTGATTCAAATTCCACGCATAGTTGAGAATTAAACTAGCTCGTATGCCAGCTTTCTAGCAATTGAATTATAGATTCAGTTCCGGTATTATCTGTGAAACGTTATAATTATGCAATTAAAGAGGCCACGTGATGGCAGCGTCTAAAAATGTTTCCAGATATAGTTTCGGCGTTGGAGCAATCGATGAGCTAGCAGAACTTGTGAAAAGTGTGGCTCGCAGGGCGTCCGCTATTTACTTGATCGATGACTTCTTCAAATCTAAAAAACTTCCACTCAACTTAAGAAGTCAAGACAAGCTGATATATATCGATAATACAAACGAGCCATCAACCGAAAAGATCGACTCCATGATGGAAGACTTTAGATCCCAAGAGTTATCAACACCCGATATAGTTATTGGCATAGGGGGAGGCAGTACTCTTGATACCGCCAAAGCTGTTTCTAACATGTTCACAAACGAAGGCTCTGCAGCTGACTACCAAGGGTGGGACCTCGTAAAAAGACCTGGAGTTTTCAAAGTCGGAATTCCAACGATCTCTGGTACAGGCGCAGAAGCATCTCGAACATGTGTATTGACCAACTACACTAAAAACATCAAGTTGGGCATGAATTCAAACTACTCTGTCTTCGACTACTTAATCTTAGATCCTTCTTTAACTAAAACAGTGCCTCGCGAACAGTACTTCTATACTGGCATGGATACCTACATTCATTGTATCGAATCACTCAATGGGAACTTACGCCATCCGGTTGCAGATGCCTTTTCAAGAGAAGCTCTTCGCTTATGTGAAGAAGTGTTTCTTGAATCTGATGACATGATGTCTGACGATAATCGAGCGAAACTGATGACAGCATCATATTTAGGAGGTGCGTCCATCGCAAACACAATGGTGGGACTGATCCATCCTTTTTCTGCTGGGCTCAGTATCGCAAAAGGGACTCATCACTGTGAAGCAAATTGTATAGCATTTAATGCTCTAGGTGAGTTCTACCCTAGTGAATCCAAAAAGTTTCAGGCTATGCTAAAGAAGCAAGATATTGTGCTTAGAAGTAACATTGTTAGCATAGATGATACGTCATTTGAGACACTGCATACGTCTACCTTAGTCCACGAAAAGCCACTACTTAATGCACTAGGGGATGACTATAGAAAAATCTTAAACAAAAACAGAACTAAAGAGCTCTTTCTAAGGATGTAAGCTAATGCCAACCTATAGAATTCCATTTGGCGGCCGAGCCCATCACTACCCGAAGCCCGTTTTAGAGAAATTAAATAGTTTCTTAGCTGAGACAAGCTCGCTTACCCAAGGGGAGTACCTACAAAAGTTCGAGTACGGAATGTCTTCCTATATCGGATCAGAAGCTGTTCTAGCAGTTGCCAACGCTACTTGCGCCTTAGAGCTAGTTGCCCAGTATCTATTTGCCAAAGAAGGTGGAGGCGAAATAATTATTCCTGCTCACACCTACACCTCTTCGGCTTACCCCTTTGCTAAAGCTGGATTTAAAATCAAATGGGCAGATATTGACCCAGAGACAAGAGTTATCAATACCAAGAGTATCGAGAGAGTTGTAAGCAAAGATACAAAAGCCATTGTCGTTGTGCACCTTTATGGCTATATTGCCGATATCAATGAAATTGTAGAGTACGCTCGCGCCCATAAAATTCAAGTGATAGAAGACACTGCCCAAGCAATAGGAACATGGCTCGATGAAAAGCATGCTGGTACCAGCGGAGATTTTGGGGTCTTTTCTTTCCACTCTCATAAAAACATATCTACTTTGGGTGAAGGTGGCTTGCTATCCATCAACAATCCAGATCTCTTGCCTATTTTCAAAGCCATGAGGCATAACGGTCATATGCCCTTTCCATATGCTCGCGAGCACTATTGGCTCCCAGCTATGTCTAATGCAGACATGCCTGAATTCAATGGTAGCTACTTACAACCAAACAATTACTGCATGGCTGAGGCGAACTGCTTAGTAGGTTTAGAAATGATTCCATACATTGCTTCAATCATCAGCTCGAAAAGAGATCGTGCTATCAAGGTGATCGATCGCTTGAGCGATTATGAAACTCTTCGTTTTCATAGGTGTGATAGCGCACGACACAATTATCATCTTTTAGTTGCTAAAGTAGAGGGCGATCTCAGAGATAAACTCATTGCAAGCTTAGCTTTCGACTTCGGCATCCAATGTGCCACTCAATACTACCCATTGTATCTCTACGACTACTATAAGAAAATAGGTGCAGGTGAGGCAAATTGCCCCCACACGGAACAATTTTTTGACAGTATGATTTCGTTCCCTTTCCAATCATGCATCACAGATGATGATATCGATTATATGGTAACATCTACTGAAACTTGCATAGACTCGCTAGGCGGGGCCGAATGAAGTCAGCCTTGTGCGTGATCACTGCGGTAAAGAAAAATGTAGCCTTTCCAGACGACTTAATAAAGAGGCTGGGGGAAAAGAGTCTAATACAGTTAACCATAGATAAGGCTATCAGTCTGAGAATATCTGATATTCTTGTTCTTACAGATTCACAGGAAATTATCCAGATCGCAAAATTCAATGGTCTAGACTATGTATACGACTCGAAAATTGACTTAGAGACATCCGATTTTACGACAAATCTAAAAAATCATATATCCAGAGAGTACGATGTTGTGCTCTTTCTTTCACCTTACACACCACTAGTTCTTCCCAACGAAATTTCGTCTGCTCTTAGTGAATTTGCCACAATGAATGGGTTTGATGCCCTTGTTTCAGTGAGAGAAGAGTCATATTTCGACTTCACCTTCTCCTGGTCCAACCTTAAACGGTTTCTATCTGATAGAAAGCCAAAGAGTAGGTTAATCGAAGTTTCCGCTTTCAAAATTGTTCGTATGGAAGCTCTCCAACGATCGTCTATGGCGACTCTAAAATGCTTTCCTTACCTGCTTTCGACAAATACACTCGAGATTAAAAGTCATCAAGATTGGTGGGTTTGTGAAAAATTATTAAGACGGAAAAGGATCGTTTTTCGAATTATTGGCGACTCAAAAATCGGAATGGGACATGTCTATCGTTCGCTAGCAATAGCTCATAGTATCTCTGACCATGAAGTCATTTTTGTTACTTCCGAGAAATGCGAAGAAGCAATAAAAACAATAACATCAAAAGATTATGACATTTATAGTTACCCCGAACTCCAGATTGCGCATAACATTATTCACCAACTACAACCCGATCTAGTTATCAATGATATTCTAAGCACCGACTTTGAGTATGTTAACGAACTCAAGAAATCTGGAATAAGAGTACTAAACTTTGAAGATTTGGGTCCAGGCGCTGAAATTGCAGATATGGTGGTTAACGAGCTCTTCGAGCCTCCACCCAACAAACCATCGCAGAATACAAGGTGGGGCTATCAATTCTATTTTTTAAGAAACGAATTCGAGTTTGTATCTCCAAACATATTCAAAGAGCAAGTTGGTAGTATTCTCCTTACATTTGGAGGATCTGATCCAAATAATCTGACGTGTTTGGTACTAAAGGCACTTACAAAAATCAAGGAAATATCTCATATCGACATATCTGTTATCATCGGACCAAGCTTCAAATGGAAATCTGAATTGGATAGACTCGTAGGAAGTCTCGGTCTCAATGCTCGAGTCGATATTTTCGAGAATGTCAGTACTATTTCGGAACAGATGGCAAACTCCGATATTGCTATCTGTTCAAACGGAAGAACAACTTTTGAACTGGCATACATGAATATTCCATCCATTGTTATTTGCCAGAATATTCGAGAAGAAACCCATAACTCCATGATCTCTACTGGAGGCTTTATCAATCTAGGTCTATATGGAAATGATACTGAAAATAGACTTATTTCAAATTTATTACGTCTAGTTAGAGACACGAAGTACCGAAAAAGCAAGTTCGAATCATTGAAAGAACTAAATTTTGAAGGCAACCTTTCCAGAGTTACCAGCTTAATCGAAGGTCTGCTATAGCATCAAAGAGACAACATTATTTATATCTAGTGAAATGTTACCACCGAACCTGCCAAAATTGCTATTCGTTCTAGTATCGTTTAAAATTTAGTTGTAGAACCCAATCGAAGTTTCGCTACTTCTGGTCGGACTGACAGTATAGTTGATTGCAGTTCTCTTTTATATTCTAAGGTAACTACAACTTATTCCGATCAAATCTGAATGACAGACCTATTGAAGAAAATATTTATAAACGTTGCACGTCTAGCTCTACCTTATGCCCTGATGCAATCTATGGCTAGCTGTATGCTTGAACCAAGCGTCGACCGAGACGAAGACTATGCTCACGTTCTTCCAACAAGACGCCTTTCAAAGGCAGAATATGTCAACTCAATCAAGTATATCTTTAATATTGGCGATACAGACATTGGGCCAGAACTTAAAATTCTTTTGCTTAGTGTCCCTGAGGATCATGTGTACAAAGGGTTCTCCAACCTCAAAGAAACCCTATCTGCCAATCACTTATTCGGTTATATGCGAGTGGCACATTACATAACTGACCAATTAGAAAAAAAAGGTTTCTTCGAGGACGAGTTCCCTTGCTTGAAATCTACAAATCAGAACTGGGCTTGTATTGAAGAAGCGGTCAATATTCTTGGATTTCAAATACTTCGACGCCCCATAGAAACCAGAGAGGTTTCAAAATTTCTCAACGTCGCTTCACCAGCTAGCTCCAATGCAGAAATCGTTGCAAACGCAACTCAGCTCATGCTTCAATCACCAGACTTTCTATACAAGATTAGCTACGTTGAAGAACACTCAACCAAAAAATCACTTTTCCTATTAGACAGCTACAGTTTCGCCTCAAATTTTTCATATTTTCTACAAGGTCTTCCCCCAGATCGGACTCTGCTACAGGATGTCAGAGACGGGCAGTTTTCACTTGATAATCGAAGCCACCATTTCGAGAGAATATGGGAATCCAAGCATGCACAATCTCATTGGAACCGGTTTTTTATCGAGTGGCTAGAGCTGGAGTCTTTCCCTGCGCTTGCATACTCGGAAGAAATCGAAATAGACTTAAAAAATCTACAGGAAGTATCTACTCTTGAACTCCAAAACATGAGTAAAACAATATTCATGAAGAATGGCTCCATCCATGATCTATTCCTCAGCAAGCAAGAGTTCTATGAACATCCCCTTCTGAGAGAAATATACAAACAAGAAGGAAAATTTCTAAGAAATAGGCCAGGCGTTTTCACGCGCGCAAGAATGCTCGCCACTGGCAATGACAGGGATATTAGTAGGCCAATAAAGAGGGCCGCACTTATAGTCGATAAGGCGCTCTGCCTAGATCTTGGTCGCCCTGATCCAAACAACTTACCGAATGATGCACTTAAAATTCCTGAAGTTGACGAGACTACTACTACAAGGAATAAGTGGGAAGAAAAAACGTCTGATTCTTCGTGTCAAAAATGCCATTCCATCTTGAATCCCATAGGATTCACCTTTGAAAATTACGACGGTGCTGGCCAATTCGTAGACAATGAAATAATATTTGATAGACGTCCTAAAAAAGTGAATATCTTACCTATAGACTCCTTTGTTGAATTTACCTACCAAGAAACTAGTTATGTCGCTGATAAACCGGAAGACATCTTCACAATTTTCCTTGAAAGAGGAATGATTCAGACATGTCTAGCTAAGCAAATAATTTCTTACGGTAAGAAGATCGACAATCCGTCAAACTTGGAAGTCCATTATCTCGCGTCTTTGTTCGATACAATGTCTATCAAAGAAGCTATCAAGAAATACCTAATATCAGACTCTTTTAGAACAGTCGAAGGTGAAGTCTATGGCATTAAGTAATGTTTATAGTAGAAGGCAAGTCATAGATCAACTGCGTTCCTTTTTGTTTCTCATACCAAGTTTATCCTTGGCAAAAACCGCCCGTTCCAACGAACACTCTTATCCTAAGAGATTTATCGCAATCTTTACACCAAATGGTCAACATATAAAGCACTGGAACATTCCGTCATCCATACCATTTCATATTCATGACGATAATGTAAGAGTTGCACGACTATCTAATATCGAGGGGCCCCTTAGTGCTATCCTCGAAAATAGATTTGATTCTTTTAAAGAAAAAATGACCATATTAAGAGGTCTGGATCTAACTGCACAAAATGATAACACTCATATGGCAACAAAGATGCTTAGTGGTTTCGCAGACGCCAAAGACTTGCGTGAAACAATAGACCAAGTTATTGCCGAGTGCCTTGATTACAGTAGTTATTCAGTGGCATTGAAGTCATTAAATCTTCTCACAGTAGCGGGAGATACTAGCAGAATTACGCTACCATTGTCTGTAAGACACACAGAGTACGGCTTTGAACCAATCGTCCCGATTGAGCAACCTCGTTCGGTATACGAACTTATTTTTAACTCACACTCTAGTGGCAACTCGCCACTTTTGGAAACAGTATACCAACTGTATAAAGAGCTGACTTCATCGCAAAAAATTACACAGAGAGATAGAGAGAAAATCGAGCAACACTTGGACTTTCTTTCAGAAACTCAGCGTAGGCTGGGTTTATCTTCTCATTGTAGTTTCAAAAAACCTGATATATTTGAAAATTCAATTGAAAATTGTGAAGTTCTCATAGCGACACAAACCGAAATTCTAGCACAAGCAATAAAATGCGGCGCAACTAGAGTCGCTACTCTTCAACTAGGCCATGGCCAAGAAGAGCGAAAATACAGTTTCCTCCCAGGTATGACTGTTAATCATCATTATGCTACCCATGCTCAGATGATTGATCACACCTTAACAATAGCCCGATGGTACTCCGACCGGGTGAAATACCTTCTAGAGCTTCTTGATGAAGTTGAAGATGAAGAGACTGGTGAAACATATCTTGACAACACACTGATATTCTGGGGAAATGAGCTTGGATGTGATGATTTTGCGGTCCTTAATTCTCACAAGTCTCTCGATATGCCCGCCATTCTCTTTGGAGGAAGTAGTTCACTAAACCACAATTTATATATTGACTATAGTCAACACCTAACACTCAAACCTGGGCTTGCTAGTGGTCCATATTGGGGACGACCTTACAATGAGTTACTTATATCTATCATGACTGCTATGGGCTTAAGTAAAAATCAATGGGAAAACGGATCGCCTGGCTTTGGTGACTACAGACTTAATGCTGAGCAATACTCAAATGGAGACAGAGGATCTCCACTTCCTTACCTCTTAAAAAAGTGACATAACTACAAAGCTCTGCTCCAATCTTCGTCTGTCACGTACCTAACTACCTTGGCAGGATTTCCATACGCGACAACCCCCTCAGGGACATCACGAGTGACAACAGCTCCTCCACCTATAATGGAAGAGCAACCAATCGTAACGCGCCCTAATAATACGCAACCAGGCCCAATAAAGCTGGAACTACCAATCTTAACTCGCCCCCCAGTAACAACTCCTGGGCAAATATTTACATAGTCCTCAAGAATCACGTCGTGCTCAATAACACTTGAAGTATTAACTATAACATGCCTACCAAGAAATGCGCCCACTTGAACTATAGAGCCTGGTCCGATAAAACAGCCTTCTTGTATACTAGCGCAGCTTGAGACTACTGCACTAGGGTCTTCTACAGACAGCATCTTTTTATCTTTAAATCGATCAGCCAACGTCTTACGAAGCATATTATTGCCAAGTGCTAGGTGAAGCAAGCTATCCAGACCTATATTAGAAGCCGAGACGACTCTCACACCCGATATCATTCGATCAATCAAGCTTCTTGAGTCATCGGCATAGAAGATACGTTCATTATCATCTAAACTGCGACTTAAGCTGTGATACACAACTCGGCCATGTGCACCAGCACCAAAGATATAATATTTACTTCCCAAGCTTAGCCAACTCCTCGCGCTGAACTGCCACACCGGCTTTACAGGCTCTAAAGCTCACCCTAGGCCCGCTTTCTGAATCAAAAACCTTGAAAACGCCGTCTCTCCCTGTTAGCTTGCACGGATCACCTACTAGTGGATTTTGAGCATACTTTTGATAACCCCAAAAAAGCCCTGTACTTTTCATTGTTGAATGATTATAGCCATTCCACCCGGGCATTTTTGCTAGAATAGGCACATAAAAAGGCATTACATACCTCGTTCCTGTCCAATGGGGATAGAAACTCCAAAACTTGCTTGCCTGATCGATCTCGACTAAAAAGCTACCGGACTTCTCGTATGAACTAATTGCACTTAAGACCTCAACATACTTTCCTAACCCAAGATTTCTCGACTTCATCGCTTCAAAATTGGTTGCTCTAGCCTCTTGCTGACTTTCATATGACTCTATTGCATTTGAGGCCTTGCCAAAAATGTTCCAGCTGCACCCTAAGAAAATTCCAATTACTATATAAAGACTAAAAGCATTTTCTTGGCACAAGTCATGGACTATCTTGATAATCAGAGGTAAACCAATCCAGAATGAGACACTAAAGACATGCCCAATTGTCAACCCAGGGGTCGCAGCATTAATAGCCAACAATGTATATCCGAAGACTAACAACCAAGATACTGACATGAAATTAGCAACAGGCTTCAGACTACGCCTGCATAGGACTATAAATAACAGCAAAGCACTAATCACCAAGGAAAGATTAAAGTAAGTCCACAGAAAATCGAATGGCCCTGAAAATCTCGAGCGCATATTAAAATACGACTGCAGAAAACCAAAGTCAGTCCCATTCCCTCCGTAGTTTACCGATGTCATCTGGATGGATACATAAGTAACAAGAAGGTTGAGAAGTAATGTTATGGTGAATTGAACATACTTTCGGTCAACTAGTAGCTTAAATGTCCAGAAACAAGCCAAACCTGCAACTGCGACTCCAGTCGCATTCTTGGCTAAGAATCCCAGAAAGATGAAAACTCCACCGAGAAAAGTGTGTCCGCGTGCCACAACTACACCCAAGAATATATAGAGAATACTATAGCTAAGCAAATTGGACTCATCTCTATTTAGATAGTCTGCACTCGAGAGTCCGTAAAAGAAGAAGAACGACAAAAATATGAGGTAGGATGGAACTTTTAGAGCTTGAAGTAAACCCTCTAGAGAGGAAATCACAAGGGGTGCTATTACAAAAATAATAACTACTGGGTAAATTAGGTAACTTTCTAATCCCGAGGCAGCAGTCATCGATGCTTGGAAAAAATGCTGTAGAACGTGAAAATGTCGATATAGGACCTCGTGAACTCCAATTGAAGGAACCCCCTCCGAAAGTACCATAGAAGAAATGGCCAGGTGGTAAAGGTGATCAACATTTATCACACCATATTTAAGTGCTTCTAATGGTGCATCTGGCCATCTGTCTAATCTATAAGGCCTCAAAAAAACCCAAAATATACTCGCTCCTAACATAAAGTTGGCTACGATATAAAGAGGGAGCGTTGCTTTAAATGTTTTTCTTAGAAAAGACGGTGCCTTGCTAACTAGAATCAAGAACATTGCACAAAGAGAAGCAACTCCCAAGGTTTTGGCGATCCAATGGAAGTATCCAGGTAGCATCAATGAAAAAACTATATAACCGGACACTAAGAACAAAATAGAGTAGTGCTTTATGTGGCCTTTAAAGAAAGCTGGGAGTATTATTAATGGAGCAGTTCCCAATAACAGTTCCCAAGGTAGATCCTTTACACCATAATGTAGAGTGAAAGAAATTGCTATAGACAGCAACAATATAGGGGTGAATGCATCAAATTTTCTGCTTTGAGCATCAGAAAACTTCCATTGAAGCTTCGATAGTTTTGTTTGCAACATATTCCATATCACGTTTAGACATACCTGGAAAAATGGGGATAAGGATACTTGAATCTGTCAATAAGTTCGTTTGTTCGAGGTCATCTCTTCTTGCATCCTGATAAGGAATCTCTCGATGTATTGCCATCACACCCCGTCTGCTAGAGATTCCTGATTTCAACAGGTAGCTCATCATTCTGTTCCTTCTCAACTCCCCTCCACTCTTTAGTCGAATCGAGTAGCTTTGAAAGTTAGAGTATATGTCGCTATCGAATATTGGAGTTAGAACGCCGTCCGTTTCCGCAAACCTGTAGTTATAGTATTGAGCTATTTCACGCCTAGTTTTGACTATAAAGTCAAGTTTTTCTAGCTGTGCTATTCCAACTGCTGCCTGAATATCTGTCATTCGGAAATTATAGCCAACCTCAGGATACTCTTCAAAAGAAATACTGCCCTTACCATGCCTATCTAAATCACTCAGGTTCATTCCATGTTGCCTAAGAGTACTCAAACGTTCATAGACTTCCTTGCAATTCGTAGTAACAACTCCCCCTTCTCCTGTCGTTATAACTTTCCTGGGATGAAGTGAGTAGCAAGAAATATTATCAGTACTATCACATAGCCTTCGACCAAAGTACATCGATCCCAAGGCACAAGCGGAATCTTCAAGCAAGAAGATGTTGTTCTCAGCACACAAAGATCTGATTTCATCAATATTGGCTGGCATGCCCAATTGATGAACTATAATAACTCCCTTAGTTCTAGGCCCTATAAGGCTTTTTATGGAGTCTATTGAAATATTACCAGATTCGATTTCAACATCTGCAAAAACTGGAACTCCTCCACTGTGTTTTATGCAATTAGCCGTAGCTATAAAACTCATACTAGGACATATAACTTCGTCCCCTCTATCTACTCCAAGTATCCTTAAGGAAAGAAAAAGTGCTGTCGTACATGATGTTGTACATATAGCGTACTTTGCACCCACGGCTTCAGCAAACTTTTGCTCAAACTCCTTTACTAGTGGCCCTTGAGTGAGCCAACCCGTTTCAAACGGCTTCTGAACAGCTTCAATTTCTTCCACTCCGAGATAGGGCTTTGTAATTGGTATCATCGGTTCTCCATATACCATTTAGATAGCAATTCTAAACCTTTATCTAAGGAATATTCAGGGATATAGGACAAATCTTTAGAAATTTTATCAATGGATGCCAACCGCCTACTCACAGGGTTTGCCTTAACGACGTTGACATACTTTGGACTAATACTGCAATTATTTACTTTCAATAGTGTAGTCAGCAAACTTGATAAATCTGTCTCTACTTCTGTTGCTACATTGTATATCTCATCGGTCGTATGTGATAGTAATGCCTTGATATTTGCTTGTACTACATCTTGTACAAATACAAAGTCCATACTCGTCTTTCCATCGCCATGGATCTCAGGAACGAGTCTTTCTTTAATACACTTTAACCACTTAATTAGTACTTCAGTATAGACTCCTTCGGTATCCATTCGAGGACCATATATATTGAAGTATCTCAATCCTATATAGTTCAATCTATGTGTGTAGTGATAGGTTCTTAACACCTGCTCACCGAATAGTTTTGCTGCACCATAATAAGTACGGTTACTATATGGATGACATGTTTCTGATGTTGGGAAACTTTCTGCATCACCATAGATAGAAGCCGATGACGAGTAAACAATTTTCTTGACATTAGAGTTAGCAACCATATCTATCAGTTTGTGACAGGCTTGAACCATAACTTCAAAACCAGCGTTAGGATCTTTATGGCATGCATTGATTCTTAGGGCTGCCATGTGAAAAACGTAATCGGAAGCATCTACACATTCCTTCAACAAAACGGAATCTCTAATATCACCTACAATAAGCTCTACTTTAGGTGATATTAATGCATCAGCCAAGTTGATTTTCGAACCACGTACCAGGTTATCAAGTACAATAATCCTTTTCGGATTGTGATTAAGAAGCTGATCAACTAGATGCGAACCGACAAAGCCAGCTCCACCTGTTACTAAAATAGTACTATTCTCTATACATTGCTCATGCAACTATGCACCCCCTCGATGACATTCTTCTAAAGTCAACTTCCTACGTTTGCTTGCTAATGTCGTCATCCGAAAACAAGCCATATCATATAGTGCCCATGTTATATCGAAAAACCTTCCCAACGAACCTTTACCTTCTTCTCGACGAGAGTATGCACAGGGGATAGCACTAACAACCAGACCATTAAGCTTCGCATTCATAATCATCTCAGGAGTTGTAAATGACGGACTCTTTGATTTTGGCCAAATACATTTTATTATCTTATGCCGATAAATTTGAGTGAAGTTAAAATCTGAAATTCCAGAAGATAAAGATGGGAAGAGCAGCTTAATCATACTTCGATTTATACCAGAAATGAACCTTCTCCACCTTGTAGCCCCTGGATAGGACGACCTCTCCAATACAATGACATCTGATCCCGAGTGTTCTTCAATCTTTCTTCTGATGTCTTCAACCGATACCGGCATATCAATCCCCGTGTGACAAACATAGTGGCAGGAACTTGCTCCGAATCCTCTCTGAAGTGCTATACCAACATTAAAGTTTGCATAGTTCTTGAGTAATGTGAAAGACTCTAGATTCTTAAACTCCTCTAATATTTTTGATGTACCATCATCAGACCCATCGTCTACCACAATCAATTCGAAATGTTGAAAGTTTCTATGCAATGAGTCGAGATAAATCTGAATATTTTTACTGGCTGTCGTTGCTTCATTGTAGATTGGTATAACTAGTGACAAGCTCCACTTACATTTATCCATTATTTAAAAATCTCCCCGACAGACTCGACAATATAGTTTTGTTCTTCTAAAGTTAGTCCTGGAAAGATAGGAAGAAAGAATGAAGACTTCGCTACAGAAACTGTATTAGGGTAGTCATCATTTCGCAGTCTGTAATCTGAAAAAAACGGCTCTTGATGTAACGGTTGGATACCGAACCTACAGGATATGTTTTTGTCTTTCATCTTCTTTATAACTAATTCGGGCGTTACATTACTGTCGACAATTTTGAGCATGTAAGAAGAGTATGAATGATCAACTTCTTCAGGAACAAAAGGAATACAAAGATTGGGATGATTCGAAAAATGGCTATCATAGTTCGCTGCTATTTTTTTTCTTTCTGACAAGAAATATGGAAGCCTCTCTAGTTGCCTGATCCCAATTGCAGCCTGTAGATCTGTAAACCGATAGTTGTAACCTGACGTATAGTATTTTTGGAGTAGAGCCCCTCTATTTTTATGCCTCTCTAGATCCGAAATCGATGCACCGGTAGACCTTTGAACTTTACACCGGTTAATAAAGTCTTCGTCATTGCTGATAATTGCACCACCTTCACCTGTTGCAATCATCTTCCTCGGGTGAAAGCTGAACGTAGCCGGTATCCCATGGTTCCCGAGGTATCTTCCCTTATACTTCCCCCCTAACGAAGTCGCTGCATCTTCAATCAAAAAAATACCCTTGGAATTCGCAAAGTCCTTTAGCGAATCTAGATCACAGGCCAGCCCTATCTGATCAACACAGACTATAGCCTTTGTTTTCGATGTTATAACTCTATCAATATGACTTACTTCAATGTTAAATGTATTTGGGTTAACGTCCGCGAAAACTGGTTTTGCACCTGACATGAGAACTGCATTTGCATTAGCCATGCATGTCAAGTTAGGAATTACAACTTCATCTCCAAATTCTACACCGATGTTTTTTAGTGCAAGGTGTATAGCGGTAGTACATGAGTTAGTCGTAGCTACAAAACCTCCTCCACAGAACTCGCTTATTCGCCTTTCAAAGTCTTCTGTCACTGGCCCCTGACAAAGCCAGCCGCTTTCAATTACCTTAACTACTCCCTCAATCTCCTTTTGGTCCATAAATGGCCTTGCTAAAGGTATGTGATTAAAAAGCTCACTCGTCTCATCAATACTCATTCACAACCTCTAAAACCCTTGTAACTTCTTCATCTGTCATTTCTGGGAACATTGGGAGTGTTACGATATGATCTGCTATAAACTCTGATACGGGTAGATCTCCACGACAATAGCCTAGATGTTCATAGGCATCTTGAAGATGACAAGGCACCGGATAGTGGGTTCCGTAACCCACATTTTTTTCCGTTAAAAAGTGGGTGAATCTAGATCGATCGTCGACCAACACTGGAAATAGATGAAAAGAATGATAGTTTTCATCTGATACTATTGGTACCTCTATCCTTCCATTTTTGAGGTTCTCGATATAGCGCTTTGCAACTGACCTACGCTTTTCTATCCATTTGTCCAGATACTTAATTTTTATACCCAAAACCGCTGCTTGAATTCCTTGCATTCGATAGTTACCACCGATCGAGGTATGCAAATTCTTTACTGAACTTCCTTGATTTACGATAATTGAACATTTGTTTGCTATTTCTTGAGACGAGGTTACAATAGCTCCACCTTCACCCACTGCTCCAAGATTTTTGCTAGGATAAAAGCTAAAGCATCCTACATCACCAAAAGTTCCAACCAGAGAACCATTAGAGCGGGTTCCAAGTGCTTGAGCGCAGTCTTCAATTAAGTAGATATTTTTTTCCTTGAGCTTCTTAGACATATCGCTAATATCGGACGTGTTTCCATACATATGAACTGATATCACCGCTTTAGTCTTTTCTGTGATCTTATCCTTTAGACACTCCCAATCCATATTCAGACTTTGTCTATTTACATCGCAAAAAACTACTTTTGCACCAACGGTACTAACAGCAAAAGCTGTAGCGATGAAAGTATTAGAAGGAACAATAACCTCATCACCACTTGAGATTCCAAGTGATTGCATACTGACTTGAAGCGCTGATGTTCCACTACTGCAAAGTACAGCATTATCGACACCAAGATACTTCTTCAAAGATTCACAGAATAAATTATGATATTGCCCCCCAGTATACTCCTGTGACCTCAACACTTCTATAACCTTCGCCTCGATAACTTCTTGGATATCACTATACTGCCTAGTAAGATCAAAAAATGGGACCGAATATTCATTGACTTCAACTTTAGTATCTATTTTTCGAATAGACCTAGCAGGATTTCCACATACGATAGTATTGTCTGGCACATCTCTTGTAACAACTGAGCCTGCCCCAACAATAGAGTCTTTCCCAATAGATATTCCACCGAGAATTACTGACCCAGTTCCAATCGAAGCACCCTTCTTCACTATAGTCTCAAGCGTAGCCCAGTCCTTATCACACTGGACAGAACCATCACTATTTGTCGCTCGTGGAAATTTGTCGTTTATAAAATTGACGTTATGACCAATAAAGACGTCATCTTCAATGGTTACTCCTTCACAAATAAATGAATGTGAAGATATTTTGCATCTTCTTCCAATCGTAGCACCCTTTTGAACCTCTACAAAGGCTCCCACTTTACTTTCGTCGCCGATACTACAGCCATAAGCATTTACATAGTCGAATATTTTTACATCTTTTCCAATTTTGACATTGTGAAGGGTTTTTTTGGCAGTATCTTGAATCATAGTATTTTTCTTCACAATAAGTCCACCTCTACTGCAGCACCACCCAATTCTATCGATACTTGAGCAGCTTCTATTACCTTTATAACATTAAGACCAATCTTACTATTCGACACCGGTTCCGACCTATTCCTGATTGAGTGTGAAAAATCTCTCATCACAGCAGCGAGGGGTTCTGAGTTTCTAATTTTTGGGACATGAATATCTCCGATCCTATATTCATAGAGCTTCTCTTTTTGCTGTTCTTTCGATTCTAAGACCTTATAGTTTGAATCGTAAATTTTGACTTTTTCAGTTGGTTCTACATCGTCGTAAACTATCATCTTCTGATTACCACCTATGAATGTTCTTCGTACCTTCACAGGTGATATCCATGAAAAATGAAAATGTGCAATGAAGTCATCATCATACTGCAAGGTCATATATGCTATATTTTCTTGCTCACCTTCATGTGACTTTCCATTTGCTAAGACTCGACAAGGTATTTTCTGCGTAATAGCAAATAGAATCGATAGATCATGAGGAGCTAGATCCCAGATGACATTAACATCATTTTGGAAAAGGCCAAGGTTGATTCGTGTAGAATCAAAGTAGGTTAATTTACCAATTTCTCCAGACTGAATCTTTTCCTTTATTACTTGGACAGCAGGGGAATATAGAAAGGTATGATCTACCATAATGGTAAGATTTTTTGCCTCTGCAAGGGTAACTAGTTCCAAACACTCAATACTGCTAGATGCAAAGGGCTTCTCGACCAATACATGCTTCCCTGCTTCCAATGAAAGCTTACAAAGATTGAAATGAGTGTGCACTGGAGTAGCAATAATAATTGCATCAATAGATTTTTCTGTTATCACTTCTTCAATATCTATTGAGGTTGGCACACTGGGATAGAGTCTATTGCATCTAGATAGCTTATCTTTATCTATGTCGGCAACAACAACAAGCTCTAGGTCGTCGTTCGCGATGGCATTTCTGACCAGGTTAGGTCCCCAATAGCCGAAACCTACAACAGCGACTCGAATCACGCGAGACCCCCTTGGATAGATTTTTTTGATTACTAAGGGAAGGATAGTGGATGCCAAGGGATTATTCAAGCTTATTGCTTTCCAACAAAAACCTAGAACTCAATGTAAACTAGGGAACAAACCTTTCTCAAACAACTCTCTATAGGCCGCTTTTTTTAAGCCTATTGTAGATTCGGTATCCTGGTCGCAGGAGCACTTTTAAAGATGGATACTTAATTCCAATTCCTCGTCCTATTCTAAGAATTTTCTCATCAAGGTTCGCTAAAATCAAGATTTTCAGATTAGCAACAAAGTAGTTTTTTCTGTTCGTCTTAGGCGGTATGGGGCGACTACTTTTTCTAGCTATTATGTAGCCCACTTCGTCATTTCGATTAACAATAGAGTACCCTCTAGCTATGAGATCATCTTGAAATTGAATAATTGAAGGATAATGAAAATGAGCAATATGAAAAAATCTAGAGTATCCCCAATTACGTATATTTTCTAAAAATGGCATCGAGATGTACAATAAACCAGTTTCTTTCAAATGAAGATCTAGTGACTCTAGCAACTTGAACGGGTTAGCAATATGCTCTAATACATGATTAAGGACTATCAGGTCGAATCGACCTATACTATTTTTAAAAGAGCTATTGTACTCAGAGAGGGAAATGATCTCGACACCAAATTCTTTACGCCCATAGTCAACATATTTCTTATCCGGATCTACACCATATACATTCCAACAATCGTCCTTAAACGGTTTCAGATTCCATCCTCCACCGCACCCCCACTCCAAAACTCTAGGATTTTTGAGATTTCTGCAATAGCCACGAACCGCTCCCAGTATGTGATTAGAGCTATAATCAGTTCGGTGATCGATAGCCTCTTTTGACTTAACCCCTTTCCCTCCACTATATAGATTTCGATATACTGAACTTTCATAGAACGACGTGTTGTCGGCTTCTGACAATCTTCGTGTTGAAGATGGGTGTCCACACCTAACGCATAGTCCTACTTTTATAGGAAGATTGTACCGATCGTACCTACAAAAAACAAAAAAGTTACTCGAACCGCATAGGCACTTTACGTTATTGAGTTTTCCTTCAATACAAGTATGAAAGTCATCGATAGACTTCACATCGCAAATATCCATCATAAGCTCCCGCTAGATCTTTGAGATACACAAACTCGCTAACTATTTTTAAGCAGATTAGGTCAAGGTTCAACTGATAGCATCCTAGAAAGCACCCCATTCCAAAGTCTTTGGGAACTAACCTGCTTTCCAAACTGCTCTAATATCTCACGCCTAACTCTCCGAACATCACTTGAAAACCACCAATCGGATATATTTTTCCTATGAAAGAGCCCTTCAACTACTGAAGAGACTTGTTCAGGCTTTCGGTAAGCTATCCCTACTTCTTCGAGTTGTTCATAGTAACCCTTGAAGGAATCGACAAAGTCAATTCTGGACGGATCCCACAATAGTATGGTTGGGATATCTAAACTTATGGATTCTATCCACGTGGTATTGACATTATCAATAATATTCAGTGCTGATAGCCTAAAGCTTTTGTATATATCCTTTTCTTGATCAAAAATAGCATCGCTAACGCATGAAGATATATAGTCCCTTTGACTACTACTACTCGCTGGATTCATCCTAATACAGGTCATAGCTCTAATTCTTGTTGATAGCAGATTAAGAAAATCGATTTGCCTCTGAAAGTAGTCGTGACAGCAAGTATAGTAGGGTGAACCCAACCTGTTGTGGTTAGCGTCACTACCGACGAGCAAAATTCTTTGTCCTCGAGATAACTTCTTCGGTCGCATCTGGCTAGACAATTTTATTGACCCCAGAGGAATATCTACTGAGCCATTGATCCAACCCCATGTAATATATTTATCAGAAATATTTCTCTCATGATTTACTGGAAAGTCCACTACGTTGTAGTTGCCTCCGTGCTGTATACCAATCAGTTTCATAGACTGATTCTCTAACCTCTCAGCTACAAAAAAACGTAAAGCACCACAATATCCATGCATCATATTGGTAGCGAAAATCTTCTTCGGATCACCTGTAATTTTCATGGAATCATCACATAATTCGCTATAGTATTCTACGATATCTTGCGGCAAAAATTCATGTATACTAGATCTGATAAAGCAGTCGAAGGAGGAGTCTTCAAATTCAATATCACTAAAAACACGGCTTTTTAGGGGGTATTTTGCGGTCGAGAGGTCAAACGTATTGAAGTATTTCACTTTCCTATTAAACGGCAATCTAGCTAGTATTATTTCTGATCTGGCGAAGCTCTGCCTCTCAACTAGATTCTCATAACCGAAAAAATTATAGCTCTGAGAGTATTCACCTCCGCCGACTGGAGAAGGGAAGCCCTCTCGACCATGTATGCACTCATGAGGGGTTTTCAAGCACTCAAGAAGACGTGTATGAATTTGCATCCCATACCAAAAATCGTCTCGAGCAAAGTGCATCATGCTCATCGGACTTGTTAAGAATGAACGGAAGTACTTTCGATCTAGACCGACATGGCGATAATAGTTCATATCTTCGCTTTCTAGTACTCTATACCATGGATAAACTACTGACAAAAAATTACTAAGCCAATAGCCTATCATGAACTCCCAGTATCGCTTTGTTCTTTCAATATTGTGTAAATCATTGAGGTACCTACACAAGTAGTCTAAATATATCGGATACATTTGTCTTATCTTACCGACAACTTCGAGTCGATTGATCTTCTCCCGAAACTCTAACCTCCAAGAATCATGCGAAGGCAATTTAGGGTCGAAACTAAAGAGGTACTCTTTTGATTTTATAGCCTCTGGAAGGTAGGAGTTTTCGATTTGGAAAGGCAAGATGTATCGATCTGAGCTAATCACAGGCTTATCTCAAAGTACGGGCGTAGTACACCCCCAAAAGATAATTTGAACCATCCCCTCCGCGGACTATTAACTCCTTCCAAGTCAATAGTATTAAGTCCCATTTCAGAAAAATACTTTATAGCACTCCATATTACAGCTGTTCCGCAACTTGTTGACCTGAATTCTGGATCACTTGCACCATACAGATAGTATGCCATTTTAGAATCTAAGCCAAAGATTGCTGAAGATACAATATTTTCCCGTTCATCATATATATTGAAAACTTTGCAGGAGCCCATCTCTAGGAGAGAGGTGACTATTGCAACCATTTCTGATATCGATCGGGGGTCTATATCCACCCCCTGACGAGCAAATGTCTTTTTGAAAAGTGACGAGAATATATCTAATGATGGCGTCATATCCAAAGTTAAGTTACTTCTATTAAATTTTCTAATCTCCTGTCGCCTTGACGAAGAAAAGTTTGATTGAAACGATAGTTCTCCCTCGTCTCTAAGTTTTGAAATATCAAGATACGTTGTGTATCTCAGGTCTAACTTGTACTGTCGCCCACACTCGTAGTTATGCCAAAGAAACGCCCTTAAATCATCTACTGATGGGTGCAATCTCAAAATAACTTTGAGATATCGTCGATCTAGTTCGGATGCTACGAATGCCGCTACCTCTAGCCGCTCAGAATAGATTTGTGATTGATTTTGATTAGGGCTTGGCTTTCGAAATAGAATACCACTGTATATTAGGAATTCGTTGTCTTTTGAAGTTTTAGCGCAGTCTGACTCTGGAACTACAACCAGGCCATAAATCTCTCGATTCTTAAAGCAATAGTACGTCCCTACTTTGGTCGACAATGATCGAAGATAGAAGCTTTTACAAAATATAGAACCATTAGGAGAATTATCTACTAACCTATCCCATTGATCATCCAATGGTGCATGATCAAGACGCATATTAACCAATTCTACCTCATTACTTTTGTAGCTTCGACTACCCACTCAGAGTGAACTAGATACTCTGGGTGTGTCATGTCAATATTTTCTCGATGTTCTATCTTAGTTATTTCCCAATGGGCTTCGAAAGCATCTTCAATATCGCCTATGCTGTAGAATCTGATTTGTCCTGCCCCAGCTACTCCACCTGCATTAATACCCTTGGTTAATCCGTCGTGGAATCGCTCACCATACTTCTTGCTACTATGGCGATCACTGTACGGATTGAATAAAAATTTTCCCTTATTCACTAGAACGCGATGAATTTCGCTAAGTGAGATAGCAAATGCTGTTCTACCTAAACAGGTTAAAGCAGCCCGATCTATAACCATATCAAAGCAGGAATCTCCAAATGGCAACTTCGTAACATCTCCAACCACAAAATCACCCTCAAGACCTTCTCTTTCAAAACGAGACTTTGCATATGATATTGCCGATTGACTTGAATCTATTCCCGTGACCGTAAAGCCTTCTCGACTCGCAAACCATAGGTTATTTCCGGTGCCACACCCTACTTCTAGAATTGAAAAATTTCTACGAGCATCCATTGTTGAGCAGCTTCTAAATATCTGAGAAACGACAATATCCCACGGATATCGATTGATATCGGAGTTAGAGCTATACTTCTTTTCCCAGATTGGGTCTGTGGTTAGGACTTCTTTCATAATTCAAACTCCTTCCGTCCGAAATCAACAGTTTTAAATCTCTAAGTATCTGCAGTTTAGTGAAATGTATAGGATTTGCGGCATAGAAATTGGTTTTTTTGGAGATAACACCAGATAATTCTTGCCATTTAGGACTAAAATCTCTTCGCAAATACGAATAAGATTTTGGAACACTAAATGCTACCTTATCAAGGTAGCTCCCGTATCTAATAAACCCCATTTTTTTAAGCTCGGTCCATATGTCGTCGGTAGAAGCTTCTGGATTTGTAAATAGCGTAGACTTTGAATTGATTGGGACCTCGCAACAAACATATGCTCTATCACAGAATTTTTCACCATTAGTAGGTTTATAGTTCGACGGTGAGGAGACTCTAAATATTTTGAAATCAGAATCAAAGTTATGAATGTAGCTATATCGCGAAAGTTGTTCTGGAGCGACAAGAAAATAGTATAGCACCATAGGCACTCCAGTTATTGATTGTGATATGCCTACATCAACACCAAGATGATTTTCTAATTCATCATAAGAGCCAGCCCAATAGATTCCGTCACAAACAAGTTCTGTACCACTTGATAGGAATACCCTGTATCTACTATTCTTTCGTTCAATTCTATTGACAAGCATATTTGATTGTATATTGACGCCATTTGCCCTAAGAGTGTTTTCTACGCTATCGCAAAAACCTCTCATGTTGTTTTTTCTCGGATAGAAACTTCGAAATTGATATCGATTACAGTATTCACGATAGTACCTCAGAGGATCGTCAAATGAAGAAGCCGCTATTTTTTCATCTAGTAACTTAGATTCTTTGAGAATTTTTGCACTAGAATCATCTAAGAAGTAGACTCTATTGAACAATGTAGCCTCAAGCATTGCGGATGATATATTGCTAGCTTCCTCCAGGTATATTTTCCTTATCATAGGGTAAAAATAATCAGCTACCGTTCTGCCATATCGCTCTAGAACTTTATCTTCCAATGAATTCGAGTCGTCGCACAAAGATTCGAATGAACGCAGTATGTCAATAAGGATTGTACCACTGGTATCTTCATTGAATCTAAGGTCTGGAATAGCAATACCTTTGCTCAGTCTTCCTCGATACCAAGAACCGTATACAACGTTCACAGGGTCGAACTCATTACCGCCAAGCTCAAAGAGATGATCCGTCATCTCATCCGAGTCGTTATCAAACAAATGACAACCCTTATCTAAGAATAACCCGTTCCATGGTATCGAGGACAGTACTCCACCAATAGAAGTCCCTTTATCTACTACAGTGACACTTTTCCCTGATTTGCTAAAGAGGTATGCAGCGGACATACCACGAAAGCCTCCTCCAACAACAACCCATTGCATCCTACTCATATTTTTTGCCTCTCTGAACAGGAGGAAGTAAGCTTAAGTACTCGATCAAATCAGATTCTAGTAGAGTTTGACAATTTTCATAAACCTCTCTAAACGAAACATTTAGGATGTCAGATATGTCAAGAATTGAGTGTTTTCCATCGGAGTAGGCTAGAATATGAGTCAATAGTTCAGCTTTTGAGTACTTACCTTTCTGTCCTGTATTCGGGTACAAACCTCTCTTACCAAGCTGAGGCTCACATAGGACTCGGTACTTCGGATAATGATCGTTCTCAATTGTATAAATTGCGCTACTAATTGCATTGAAGGCACCTTCTAAACCTTTTGGTGTGATAAATTCCAAATTATCATCTGAAGTATGATACTCGGGATACTCACCATACTTCGATCTCATAATCGAGACGACAGGCAGATCGACACCTGGACTGCAGTACTGTCTTTCGTCACTTCCCCGATCCAGATAACTATACGACCTATACTCCTTAACAAGATGATCTAGTGTATTTTTTGCGACTTTGTCTGCATAGGTATTGCCCAATCTACTGGGTAAAAAGGAATAGGCGTTTTCATCCCCAACACACGTTACATTGAACCCGGCGATTACATATTTTTTCAAATGATGAACATTTCTTGATAAATACGCAATCGAACCGATTGTTTCCGGTAGGAATACGATTCTATATGTATATCTTCTATTCACATTATTTGATAGCCACCTACTCAGAAAGGCTGTCAGGCAAGGACCCGACAACTCGTTATTCCCAAGTGAAGGATGACAGATATAAGTCGATATTAACACTTCTTCTTTTTCTTCACCTTCTAGGAGAATCTCACCGTAAGTTAGGAAACCAGGCTCTAGACTGGCATCAATATATACACGATATTTCCCACGTTTTAGAGATCTTTTCAATACCTCGGACATGCAGAAGCCCCATTTAGGTTCATAATACGAAGTGACGTAAGGAATAGCATTTACCCGATCTTCCTGAGTGTACGTATGTAGCAAAAGCTCTTCAAGACTGACGAATGTATCTATAGGTGTGGAATATCCCATGACATGTAGGTTGTTTTGTTTGAAATCAACAATCCTATTCCCATCTGGGTCCTCGACATATGCATCTTTGATATTCCACTCCAACGGAACTTCCCAATCAAATACCTTTTGACCTGATGGTACTTCATAGGTTGTTAGTTCAGGGCACAGCTCTTTGATTGTACTTAACGTCCTTCGGACCCCATCTCCAGTGATACTCCTCGGCACATCCCAAAGCGCTTTCGCTAATTCGTATATATCGTTGCCTATCATTACATACCCAAACGTTATCTTTTCGTGCAAATTGATTCTGCTTTATTTTTCTATAAACAAGAAGATAAACTACAAGGGTCTAGGCAGCCACTACTTATTTATTGTCAAAAATTCAATCTGAGCTGGTTCTATGGGCGAGTCAAGCGCACCGAAAACAATCTTTTTCCTATTCAATAACAGTGTCGATGTTGATCACTTAGTTCCTGTAGTTTACAAGCTCCTTTTATCAGGGGCTGTAGTGAAGTATAGCTACCAAGAATCGGTAACCTTGGAGGACGACCCCCGAATTCTATTTCTCAAGACGTTCGAAAACTTTTCTTCAATAAAGATTTTAATTTGGATATCAAAGATTCAAAGTAGTCAACTAAGGAAGCTTCTTACCAACAGCTGGCTATTAACGGCGATATTTAAACTAAATAGTATCTCTACATTTGTCATTGAATGGGGTCACGGGCTTCCATCTACTAGACCGCCTTTTCGGTTTTTAAGATGGCTAAAAAGAAGCTTCTGGGACTCTTCAAGAACTCAACACTTAAGGGCTGCAAAAAACTTAAGAATACGACTTATTTGTTTGCCTCATGGTGTTAATCTTAAAGAGAACTTTGCCGTTAACAAACATGTAGCAACGGTGATGGCACAAAACGGAGGTAGCTTACCTTTTCAAGATAGAAATGTATTCGATACCTATGTCTTTGCAAATAGAAAGCACATGGACAGCTACATCAAGCTAGCCAGAATGGAGCCTTCAGTAGCTAGAACCTGGGGTAGTGCAAGATTCTCTGAAGAGTGGATTGGGATTCTTTCTAAAATATACGGCAAGTCAGGAATATACGGCGAGTCAGGAGCAGCAGTTGATCAAAGACCAGTGGTACTCTTCTTCTCACCAAAGTGGCATAATAATGTGAATCGCACTGCTACACTTTCACTCCTTGCTAAACTAGCCAAATTGGACATCTCCTTGATTATCAAATATCATCCGAGACTAGGTGTCTCTGAGTTAGAAGAACACGAAGAATACCATCTCTCTATGCTAGGGGATGTGACATTTGACAGAAATACCCCATCAATATCCCTGGTTTTGCAATCTGATATAGTTCTCGATCTAGGGTCAAGTATTTCGCTCGATGCTATACAGCTGCAAAAACCGGTTATCTACCCTAAGTATCTACATACCAATGAACTAGTTTTTGAAAAACTTGGAGCTGTAATAATTGTGAAGAATGAGACTGAAGCCCTAGATCAAGTTAACTTAGTTCAAAACGGTGGGCAATTGCCAGATAAATCAAACCTATTAAGTGAATTAGTGTACGGAGGAGTAGATACACATAACGTCTTAGAAAGATATTCTAATCAGATTATAGATAAGAAAAATTGAACACATTGAAATCAGACCCTAAAAAGGTGTTAGAGAATTCGTCTTCAAGAGCTAGATATGCAACAACAGAAATCAAGGCCAGCAATTGAACTAAACATCTCGATTTTCCACTTGAGTATAATTATGAGAAAATGTAGCGTTTACTAAACTAAGCCAGCGGTAAACACTGTTTTTGATAGCTTACAGACCCACTATTATGGGTCAATCTTTGATGTCTATGTTTCACTTTGGAGCTCCTCATGGAAAATAGCCTTCCGATTCGCAGAATCCTATTCGCTAAACCAGTTCACGGTGCCGAAGAAAAGACAGCCGTCATCGAAAGCCTAAATACTGGCTGGTTGGGTTGTGGAGAGTATACACTAGAGTTCGAAAATAGATTTCTAGAATTAGTCAAAAAGAAGCATGGCGTTTTAGTTAACTCAGGATCATCTGCAAACCTTTCCGCAATTTCTGCGTTAAACCTCCCTAAAGGCAGCGAAGTCATAACACCTGCTTGCACGTTTCCTACTACATTTAATCCGATTATACAGTGCGGACTCACACCTATGGTTTGCGATATCGACATAGAGACTTTAAATCTAGATATAAAAAGTATAGAAAAATATATTGGCCCAAAAACGAAAGCTGTATTCGCCCCACATGCCTTTGGTTGCCCTCTTGATACTTTCGCACTTAGGGATATCTGTAATCGACACAATCTATACTTAGTTGAAGACTCTGCCGATACGATAGGGACTACAGTAAATGGTTTTTTTTCTGGGAAGTACTCAGATCTCTGTACTTTTAGCTTCTATGCTACTCATCACCTAACTCTCGCTGGCGGTGGTGGCATGCTTGTTACAGACTCTGACGAGATCATGTACAATGCTAGATCTCTTAAAGACTGGGGAAGAGCAGATGAATTTCAGAAGTACTGGACTAGAGAAGGCGAAGACTTCAGTAGGAGATTTCAGCATAAAGTTGATGGTATACATTATGACAGTAAATACACCTACGATAGAATAGGCTATAATTTCAAAACTATTGAGCTACAAGCGGCGTTCGGGTTAGTACAGCTAAAGAGACTAGCTGAATTCAATAGAATTAGAAAAAGAAATGTTGACTACATGATGAATTTTCTTAGGGAGTATAGCGAGCTATTTCAACTACCAAAGTGGGATAGTCATCTTGAACCTTCTTTACTTTCATTGCCAATTACACTTAAAGAGAATATTCCATTCGAGCGATACGAACTACTCGAACACTTAGAGAATCATGGTATTCAGATTCGATTGCTATTCGCAGGAAATATTCTACGCCATGAAGCATATAAGAATATTGTGTATCGAAAAGCCGACTCATTGAAAAACAGTGATAGAGTTATGAAAGATTCCTTTCTAATTGGAATACACCAAGGCATTGATGAGGACGACTTGGATTACATGTGCAAGGTGTTCAAGAAATTTATTGATACGCAAGCAAGTTCAGGAAGCTCTAGAAGCTCCCAAGTACAAAGCAGTTTCGATGAGAAGTCTGAAATTTCTCTCTAGTTGATTAGAGGGTTAACATGATGAAGATACTAGTCACAGGGTGGCATGGATTCCTAGGTTTCAATTTAACTCAACTACTTCTTGAGAATTCTTATCAAGTTTTTGGCGCCTCTCGAAGTTGTCCACCTAGATTAGCCAACTATTGCTCTCATGATTACTTTACATATATTTCGTGTGATATTTCCGACCCTAGGGATCTAAAAAAGTTACCTCATGTTGATTTTGTCGTCCATTTAGCCGGAAATACTTCTGCCTCGGCAAGTAACAAAAGCCCTCGATTCGATTTCGAGCAAAATCTAATCGGAACATTCAACCTTCTCGAATGGGCCAGTAGAGGTGAACCAACGCCTTTCATACTGAGTTCTACTGCGAAGATATACCCACTAGGTGATAACATCCCTAGATCGTTCTATGGAACTTCAAAGTATGCCGCAGACATATATGCTCAAGAGTTTCAAAGTAACTTATCACTTCCACTCATTATTAACCGTTTTGTAACTCTCTACGGTCCCCACCAATACAGCTTCTCTGCACCTGATAAAAGCTGGGTAAATTGGTTTATTCAAGCAAACTTACAGGGAAAATCTATTACTTTGGCTGGAAATGGAGATCAAAGACGTGACCCCCTATATGTTCTAGATGCGGCGCACCTAATTCTTAAGCAAATCAAAACTCCAGAAATGATGAACAATATCTTCGATGTTGGAGGGGGAGTATCCTTGGTAACTACACCGAGAGATGTCGTCAGAAAAATCGTATATCTTACTAAAAATGATTTCACGAAAACTATTTGGCGGGATCTTAGAATCGACGAAAAACCAACTTTTATCGCTGATATTTCTAAACTAGAGCCATATTGGAAGCCTAAAACTGGACTTCATAGCGGATTAGCGAGTACGCTTCAGTGGATGAGAAAGACTGTTGAACATTATGCATAAGCCTACTATTAATTTTATTTTGCCAGCAAATATAGTGGATAGTCTAAGTAGGATTGCACTTGAGTGGTCAAATCTCATGATTGAAGATCACACTATCATCATTTCTTACCCACTTGTTGATCATATTGATTTTATAAAATTTCAATCAAAAGAAAAGTTTAGAGGCATTAAGCCCCACCTTGCTCGCTCGACTATTCAGAAACTTTGGGCCTGCTATAAAATAGCTACATCAAAAGGAAAGTTCGCTACACTAAAAGCATTTTTTGAACTACTAATTGGTACCTATAAATGGCAGGGCCTACGTATAGGAAACGTCCATTCAAGTATCCGTTTTAACCCGTTTCTATGCTATCCAAACAATAGCAATATGCCAGAGGCGGACTATATAGGATTCCTTGCCGGAAACTACTTGACTCCTCGCCTAACAAAATTAGACAAGAGTAAGGGCAAAGTAATAGCTTCTATTCATCTAAATTATGACTCAGTTGAAAAGGACCCATCACCTTTGATGAAAGAGTGGTTCACTCAAGAGTTCAACATTCTGAAAACATGCAATGTCCCAGTTTTCGCTGAGAGCAGGCGGAATATGCAAGTAGCAGAAAGAAAAGGTCTAAAAATTGTAGGGTTAGTACCACCTGGTATAAACTTCGAGGAATTCAAAAAGAGACAGACAAGTAGCAATGCTATTATAAACGTTATGCTTTTTTGCACTCCCAAGCCTCAAAAAGGACTAAGATTTGGTTGCGAGGCTATTCAGTCTCTGCGTAGAAAATATAGCAGCAGAAATACCGTAAAATTTATCTCCATTGGAAATGTGACAGAGGAATTTAGAGGGTTGTTTGATGAGAATATTGGGTTCTGCTATGGTGACGACTACTCTAGAGCACTGAGAAGAGCAGACATCTTTGTCTGGCCAGAGATATATAGCGGATTTGCAACACCCCCTCTTCAAGCCATGGCATCTGGCTCAGCCCTGTGCACAACTGCAATCGATGGCACAGAAGAATACTGTATCCATATGCAGAACAGTATGACATGTGAACCTTACGATGTAGATACAATGGTGAATAACATCTCTACTTTAATAGATAATAGACAACTTAGGAGTTTTGTTGCTTCAGGTGGCTTAGAAGTTGCTCGTCGTTATACCTGGCCTGAATCAGTTCGGAGATTGAAAGAGATCATGAGAAGAGAGTCTTTAGTTGATTCAGCTTAAAATTTAATTATGGATAGAGAAGTGATTTACGGTATAAAGCAAGCTCTAAAAAACAGAGTTATACAAACTTCAAAAGCTTTCTTTTCGAAAGCAAATTCTATTAACTCTTTGATAAAAGAAAACTCAGAATCAATGACTTCCGTTACGACTTCACACGGCAAAATACTACTTGAAAATCAAAATAGCTTAACTTTTTGGAGGTACGAATCATTCTTTGATAAAGAGCCAGAAACAATAGCTTGGATAGATACTTTCAATAATGGAGATATCCTTTTTGATATAGGCGCGAATATCGGCCTATACTCTCTTTATGCAGGGATAAAGGGTGTTAAGGTATATGCATTCGAACCTGAATCAAAAAATTTTGCACTCCTAAATCGAAACATCTACGCTAATAAACTTGATCACCTTATAACCGCATACAATCTTGCCATAAGCGACACAAAGAAGCTCGATTACCTTTACCTTTCCGAGTTCAAAACTGGAGCGGCACTACATAACTTTGGTGAGAACATTGACTACAATCAAAGGAGGTTTAAGCAAGAATTCAAACAAGGAATTCTTTCTTTAACTCTTGATGAACTAAATGATAATCTAGGTCTAGAGTGCCCTAATCATATAAAGATTGATGTTGATGGCCTAGAGAGCCTCATAATATCCGGCTCTCGATCTCTTCTTAACAACCATAATCTAAAGTCTCTATTGATAGAGTTTAATCTAGACCTTCCTGATGATCGACAAACTCGACAGTTTCTTGAAGAGTCTGGCTTTCAGGAAGTCCCCACTTCAAGCAAATCAGGAATAAGTCCTCAAGTTGGAAACTATATATTCAGACGCAGGTCAGATAGATCACACTATGGTAGGGATGGCAGAAGTGCTAAAAGGAAATGAGAATGCGTTTCTATCCAAAGTCATTTCAAGCCTTGATGACTATTCGCAAAAGATACCCAAAGATATTTTATCTTGTGATAAAAACGATATAAAGATGCTTGCAGATCGGGAAATCAACACAATAGTATCAACTATTCTATCACTCACCTCTAATCACTCTGTTCTCTCTGAAGAGGGTAACCCCATCAAAGTAACCAATAGTCCAACTTGGATTATTGATCCGCTGGATGGAAGCTACAATCTTTCTCGCAACATTCCAATCTACTGCACATCAATAGCACTGTTAAAGGACTACGTACCTTGTCTCGGACTGATTTATGACCTTCCAAATAGAAAGCACTACCTATCTACAGATATTCGTAACAGTAGATACCTTGGGTCAGACCTCAGCGTCTCATCAGAAATCAGAATAGAAAATAGTGTGATAGCATCTGGTTTTCCCCTAGAGGTCAACTTTTCTCCTAGCCAAGGAAACCATTTTCTAAATGCATTACGCTCGTTTAAAAAAGTAAGGATGTTCGGATCAGCAGCCATGAGTCTTTTAGCTGTTGCTAAGGGCAATATCGATGCTTACTACGAGAAAGATATATACATTTGGGATATTGCAGCAGGATGCCACCTTGTAGAGCGCTCAGGAGGAAGAATTGACATTAAAATTGATTGGAACACCTATAAATGTGAGGTTTTTGCATCTAACGGAACTATTGAAAATATCTTCTTCGATAATTACGACACTTGGAGAATATAGTGACAGCTATCAATAGAAATCAAAGATTTGGAGGGTGGATTACTTGCCCACACCCTATGATTGCTGATTGTATTTCACATCTGGACAGTCTTGAATGGATCTGCATTGATTTGGAGCATTCACCGGTCGATAGACAAGAGCTATTTGACTGTGTTGCAGTCATTCAAGGCAACGGCAAAAAAGCTTTTGCTAGAGTAAACGAAAATCAAGTGAGTGCAATGAAGTTTGCACTAGACACCGGCGTCGACGGCCTCATTGTTCCGATGGTGAATAGTCGTGCGGAAGCTGAAGATGCTGTTTCAGCTGCATTTTATCCTCCAAAAGGCAAGCGCCCGGTGGGATTAGGCAGAGCACATAAGTACGGCTTTGCCTTTGACGATCATCTTTCAAAAAATCGAGATCTAGAATTGATCGTGCAAATAGAACATATAGATGCTGTTCGAAACATAGAAGAGATCTGCTCAGTAGAAGGACTGAGCGGCATTTTCATTGGTCCATATGACCTTAGTGGCTCCATGGGCATAATAGGCCAACTTAACCACAGCGATCTTCTAAACGCCATTCAACGAGTCGCGAATACAGCAACTAATTTCAACCTAGATATTGGTGCTCATATCATTCATCTAGATTCCAATAAACTAAACCAACATATTGAACAAGGTTACAACTTCTTAGCATTAAGTACGGATATGATTCTAATGAGGTCTAAGTTTGAAGATTTTTTTCTCAAAGGAACTGGTGAAATATTGTGAAGAATATTTGTATCATCCCAGCTCGTATGGCAAGTACTCGATTTCCTGGTAAGCCACTCAAACTAATCGCCGGAAAACCCATGATAGGTCATGTAGCAGCAAGGTGTAAGCTCTCAGGTGTTTTCGATGAAGTAGTCATTGCAACCTGTGATCAAGAAATTGCAGACTACGCCAGAACAATCGGCATAGAATCAGTAATGACCAAAAACACCCATGATAGAGCAACGGAACGTGTTGAAGAAGCAATCAGAAAGATTGAAGCCAAAGGCAACTCATACGACATTGTAACTCTGGTTCAGGGCGATGAGCCACTAGTAACTCCCAAGATGCTTCAGGATGCCGTTGCGTACTTGCACGATAAAACTACTTCAATCTGGAATTTAAGAAACAGAATAACGACTATAGAAGACTATAGATCTAAAAACTGTGTAAAAGTTGTCAGTGACAAGAATGACTATGCTCTGTACTACTCCCGCGCTTCTATTCCTGTGGCACTAGGTATGAATAAAGACTATCTTCCTGAGTCATATAAACAAGTAGCTATAATACCAATGCGAACTTCGTTTCTAAAAGCTTATCAATCTATGGATCCCACCCCTCTAGAGGAAATAGAGTCCATAGACATGAATCGTATTCTTCAGCATGGATATAAGATTCACTGCCCTCTAACTGAAGACCAAAGCTGGCCAGTTGATACTCCCAACGACCTAAAATTTGTATCCAAAGTCATGGAAAAATGCGATATTGTTGAGCAATACATATGCAATATATAGAGACATTCTCATATACTTCAACAGCCAATTAGTGATAGTATACCAAGTAACCAAGAATCTACCATGGATGGGAAATGAAGATCAGAGTCGGCATCGCTGGCTACGGGATCGTTGGCAAACGTAGACATGATTATTTAAATCTAAATCCTAGATTTGAAGTGGTAAGTGTTTGCGACCAAAAATTCCAAGAGGAAGGACGGCTTCAGTGTGGCGCTCGCCACTACACTAGCTACCAATCGATGATAGAAAAAGAGCCTCTAGATGCTCTGTTCGTCTGCTTAACTAACGATGTAGCTCCAGATGCGACGATTCTCGGTTTGCAAGCAGGTTGCCACGTATTTTGTGAAAAACCACCTGGCAGAACTGTTGAAGACATTACCAGTGTCATAAAGGTTTCTAATCAACATCCGTCGCAGAAACTAAAGTATGGATTCAACCATCGCTACCATGACTCCATAATGAGAGCAATGGAAATTATTTCAACGCACGATCTTGGTGAAGTTATCAACTTGCGTGGTGTTTATGGGAAATCAAAAATATTAAATTACAAAAGTAACTGGCGAACACAAAGATCTATAGCAGGAGGTGGAATACTATTAGACCAAGGAATTCATATGGTTGATTTATTCCGATTATTTGCCGGAGAATTTTCTGAAGTACACTCATTCATCTCAAATAGGTATTGGAATCATGACGTCGAAGATAATGCCTACGCTATTATGAAAACAAATAATGGCATTATAGGAATGCTAAATTCTTCAGCAACTCAGTGGAGGCACAGGTTTAACCTAGAAATTTCTCTCTCTGAAGGAGCAGTAATCCTTTCCGGAATCCTTTCTGGCTCAAAAAGTTATGGAGCAGAAACGATTACAATAGTACGGAAAAATGACGATGACATGGGAGATCCACTAGAAGAGACTATTCGATATAACAAAGACCTATCTTGGAAACGAGAAATCGATGAATTTCAAGATTGTATTGACTTTGACAAACCTATTCTCAACGGATCAGCATTCGAAGCAATGCAAACAATGAAGCTTGTCTATCGAATTTATTGCTCAGACCCCAAATGGAAGAATCAATATAAACTTAATGAAGAAACCATAGGTGAGTCATTATGACTATGATGCAGAAGTTTTATTGCGAATCCGAAAGTTTTCATGCTTACTCTAGAAAGTACTTCAACTATATTGGGACACTTCTAGAATCTGTCGATGGCAAGCAACTGGAGAATTTTCTCGCATTAATAGATAGTGCTCGAGATAGCGGCAATCAGATTTTTTTCTTTGGGAACGGTGGTAGCGCTGCAACTGCCAGTCACTTCGCGAATGATCTAAGCATAGGCACTCGATCGTATAAGAAGCCTTACAAAGCCCTGGCACTAACTGACAATGCAGCTGTGATGACAGCAATTGCAAATGATGACACTTATGATGATATTTTTCTTTATCAGCTAAGAAATCATATGAACCAAGGCGATTTGGTTATTGCTATAAGTGCTTCCGGGAACTCAAATAATGTATTGAAGGCAATAGATTGGGCTAATATCAATGGTGGTACTACCGTTGGATTAACGGGATTCGATGGTGGTGAGCTGAAGAAATTTGCTAATCATTCCTTACATGTTCCCTCAAACACCGGCGAATATGGACCTGTTGAAGATGTCCATATGATATTCGATCATTTATTGGGTTCTTACCTTATTGAGCGACTCAAACAATCAAAAGAGTATGGATCCATATGATAACGGATACAATTGCAGTAACATCTCGCTCCTTCTCGGCAAATCAAAAACTTCGGGATTATTTAGAATCGCATTTTCCTATGGCGAATATTATATACAACGAACAAGGTGAGAAGCTTAGAGGTGAGAACCTCGCTTACTACTTGAAAGAAGCAGATCAAGCAATCATCGCACTTGAAGAAATAAACGATACACTTTTACAGAAAGTCCCAAATTTAAAGCATATATCTAAATATGGAGTAGGGCTAGACAAAATAGATCTTCAAGCTCTCAAAAAAAATAATGTAACAATTCAATATACAAAAGGCGTCAATAAAAGGAGTGTTGCGGAGCTTACACTTTCACTAATGCTAAATCTGTGCAACAAAACTTTCTCTAATGCTTCGCTTCTAAAAAGTGGAACTTGGAAAATTCTTCCGGGTAACCTTGTTTCTGGAAAAACTATTGGAATACTTGGCCTAGGGAATGTGGGCAAAGAGGTCAGTCGTTTAGTTCAACCGATTGCAGGTAAGATCCTGGCACACGATATTGATCCAGATCTTGATTTCTGTAAGAAATATAATATACAGAATGTTTCTTTAGTAGATCTATTTAAATCATCTGACATCATCACTATTCATGTTCCACTAGACTCGTCGACAAAAAACCTGGTGTCAAGTAGTATTCTAAGTTATGTCTGCGAATCTTCCTATATAATCAACACATCAAGAGGTGGGATAGTCGACGAGGATGCTCTCTATAAGCACCTTGTTGAAGGAAAGCTTCGCGGTGCTGCTAGTGACGTTTTTAGCATAGAACCGACTGATTCGCCCTTGATCAAACTTGACAACTTCATTGGCACCCCCCATATAGGGGGAAGCTCTGAAGAAGCAATCCTCGCAATGGGATTGGCTGCAATTGAGGGCTTAATTAGATAGAGAGACGTACATATCGATAGGAACAATCAAAAGAAGGCGACTGATAGCGTCACTCGAGCTCAATCAATTTTCGAAGCCTACTACAGCAAATTAATACCTGTAGTCAAAAATGATAGTAGGTATGCTTGCTTCAACGCAATGTCTAGAAGTCGATACCTTTCGCCTCACTATAGAGATATCGAAAGCCTTGTAAATGCGCAGCAACACCTCAATGATATCGAGATTGAAAAGCTAGCTAGAAGTTTGACAAACCCCCATTTTATCTCTAATGCCGTAAAAAGACTATATATAGGTGCAAAAACAGTCATTATTCTGGCAATTCTATATCTCGCTAATAAACTTAAGCCGCGATACATTAATCAATCTAAAAATATTATAATGGTCGATTGGTTTCTACTACCAATGATGATAAAAAACCAATCGAAGATAGAAGATCGATATTATAACTTCTTCGAAGGGTTTCACGACGACTACGACCATAGAATTATCTATATAGCTAATTTATCTGCAATTCGATTCAAAGACCTGCCCAAGATTCTCAGGCATATCAAAAACCCTAGAACTCCTTTCACTGTTATTTACAAAGAGCAATTTCTCTCAATATCTGACTATTTCAAAGCATTTATGTTTCTTTTTTTTGAAGTCAGATTCTGCAAATCGCAACATATCCCCAATTCAACGTGGAAATATTGTATAAGTGAAGCAGCATCTTTCGATACTTGGAATGCATTACTAGCTCAAAAAGCATACTATAATATATTTTCTGATCATCGAGATAGAATTGACCTTATCATCGACTGGTTTGAAAACCAGCCCATAGACAGATCTCTTATGATCGCAGCGAAGACTCTCAAAATCACGAAGAAAGTCATTGGTTATCACGGTGGTGCAACTGTATATGGTCGGGACTTTCACTTCGCACCTAGTTTTGAAGAAGTCAAAGCTCAACTCTGCCCACGACGATATGCTGCAATCGGTAAGTATTTTAAAGACAACCTTCAGAATATCTGCCCATACCTTCAAGTATCCATCATACCAGCATATCGGTTTCACTATTTATGGGAGGACAATTTACCAATCACAAGCGAGAGAAAGGAAGTAGAGTACATCCTAGTTTTGCCGTACTACATTGAAGAATCTAGATTGATCTTAGAGCAAGCCAAAGAATCCAATATTCTTAGCCTGACAAATATAGCAATTAAAGCTCACCCGCTGACTGCTGATATTCTCCAGCGTCAGTATCCAGAGTACAGATTTACTGATATATCGCCTACAACAATTCTCAATCAAGATCTCTACATTGTATTTGGTACACTAAGAACCACATTAATGTTTGAATGTTTGTCAAAAGGGGTTCCAGTTATCCTTTTAGACAACTCCCTTGATAACCTAGAGGTAGCAATCCAATGTGAGAACTGTTTTACTGTTCGACATCGAAAGAGTCTTGAGGGTGCTCTAGAAGTGGCACACAATTACCAGACTCTGAGAAAGAGCTTTCGCAAAAACAACGAAGATATGGCGCATTTTTTTCACAAACCACTACAAATCAAAAGTGTTATCGAAGTCCAACTAGGGTCGGATTAGGCAAAGATTTCATTAAATCCCTTTCCATCTATATGGAATTAGATTGGACTCAACCGGGATCGTTTCTGATTCTCCCTGCTCAAAGACCTTATTTGAGCAATTCGCAACCAGTGATTCACCTGTCGAGATGCCTTGAAAGGCATAAGTAATATTGGGGGGTATGACCAACATCTTGTAGTTATCTTCAGACAAACAAATTGTAAGTACTTCATTGAAGGTCTTTGACTCCTTCCTGGTATCAAACAAGACAAACTTAACTTCACCTACGGGAACAACAAGCCTTTGTATGTTTATGAGATGCTTTTTCCAACCTTTGACTATTCCTTGTCTAATTTTTGAAAAATATATCTCTCCGAAGTCACTATGATAATCTTCGGAATCTCTTCTGAGCATATGCAAGACCGCTCCTCGCTCGTCACGAATAACACGTTTGTCAACAATTTTTACACCTTCAATCATCTGCCCCCCAAATCATCTATAAAGCCCATCTCAGTTTCTGTTCCTTAGCCAAATCACAGTAACCATGAATCTGACTTTCTGTCACCTCAGCCATACAGAAATTTGCATCATAGAAATTTTTATACCATCTACTGGTATACTCTACAGTCTGACCAAAAGACAGTACGGGAGCCCAGTCTAGTCTAGCTAGGGCTTTATCGCAGCATAATTTAAGCAATCCTGCTTCCTTTCCTGTCAAGCCTTCAGACCTCTTAACTTTCCAAGATTTACCCTCCCAATGTCTGGTCATTTCTTTAATCAGGTCTTTAACTGATTGAATAGTTTTGGCGTTCGGACCGAAGTTAAAGGACTCACCGTGCACTCTACATTCTTGAGAAAGCAGTTGAGCCCCTAACCATAGATAGCCGCTCAATGGCTCTAATACGTGTTGCCAAGGTCTTGTGGCGTTTGGCGATCTAATTGTTGGCTCTAATCCTTGACTCCAAGCCCTAATTGAATCTGGTACAATTCGATCTAGAGCCCAATCTCCTCCACCAATTACATTTCCTGCACGCCCAGTAGCGATTCGAGTCGCACTCTCTCCGCGAAAGTAAGTTTTTATCATCGAGTGAATAACAAGTTCAGCTGCTCCCTTTGACGCAGAGTATGGATCTTTTCCTCCAAGGCGATCTGTCTCTCGATAACCGAACTCCCACTCAACATTGTCATAGCATTTGTCACTTGTTACCATTACAACAGCCTTTACGGAGTCGCTCATTCTAGCTACTTGAAGAACATTAGCGGATCCGACAATGTTTGTTTCGAACGTTGACAGCGGCTCAGAAATCGAAGCACTCACTATTGGCTGAGCGGCTAAGTGAAATATGATATCAGGCTTGGTATTCTCGACTACCTGGAGTAGGTCTCTATAGTTTCGAATATCCCCTTCAACACTTTCCATACGATTTTGCAGATTAAGTACTTCATAATTTGATGGTTGACTTGGTATATAAAGCGAAAATCCCGTGACCCGCGCTGAAAGGTCCAGTAACCATTGACTTAACCAACTTCCTTTAAATCCAGTATGTCCTGTGACAAGTACACTTGTTCCTCTATATCTGTGGTCAAACATAATGCTCCATTTTGATAAAGCTAGTTAATTGTTGATTTATATCTCTACGATTACAATAATAATGAGACATTCCAAATTGAAATCGGCTAAGAAGGAATTAATTGTGAAAACCGTTATTCTTTGCGGAGGTTTTGGGACAAGAATTCGAGACGTATCGGAATCTCTCCCCAAGCCCATGATAAACATCGGCCCTTATCCAATCCTTTTTCATATTATGAAATACTACTCATATTTTTCCCATAAAGAATTCGTACTATGCCTTGGCTATAAATCACATGTTATCAAAGATTTCTTTTTAAACTATCGGGTGTACACATCCGATTTTCAGATTGATTTTGATGATAATCGTGCGATTAAGTATCTAGGTAGTAATCTACCTATTGACTGGAAAGTTACTCTTGCAGAAACTGGCTTGAACACAATGACAGGAGGACGTGTTAAAAAGGTTGCTAAGTATATTGGGCAAGACGATAACTTCATGCTTACCTATGGAGATGGTGTTGGAGATATCGATTTGGATGAGCTACTTCAGTTTCATAAATACCATGGAAAAATTCTTACTGTGACAGGAGTCCACCCTCCAGGCCGATTCGGAGAGATCGCTTCAACGCCTGACCATTCTGTGATTGGTTTCAATGAGAAGCCACAGTCTTCGGGTGGAAGAATATCCGGCGGCTTCTTCGTTTGCAAAAGAGAAATTTTTGAGTACCTTGATGATCGTGAAAGCCTAGTTTTTGAAAAGGATCCTATCAACGACTTGGTAAGAGACAATCAAATGAAAGTTTTTCCACATAACGGATTTTGGCAACCTATGGATACACACAGGGAGTTTTTGCTTCTGAATAACATGTACAAAAATTCCAAAGCACCTTGGATAAGAGAGAAGTTTAGTGACTAAAGTCCTTATCACTGGAGGATCTGGCTATCTTGGCCAACGCTTTACGAGGTTTCTATTACTGAGTGGCGTAGATGTTCTTTTTACGTCTCGCCAAAGACTTAAGAGTCACAGCCTAAACTTGGGCTATCCGAAGAACGAATCTGACTATCTTAGATTATTCTCGAATCATAGCTTTGACTGCCTAATTCACTTAGCGGGCCTTGATGAGTTGAAATGTGCTGAATCTCCCTCAGACGCTATTAAAACAAACGTGCTCTACACCTATGAGCTCCTTCAAGCCGCATCAATGAGAAATATACCAAGAATCGTTTACTTTTCTACGGTACATGTCTACGATTCACCCCTAAGAGGCTTTTACGATGAAAACACACCAACTTTCCCTACCCACCCATATGGATACTCAAAGAGATCTGCTGAGGACATTGTTAATTCAATCCGAAAACAAACTGGCGCAAATTGTACGATATTTCGACTATCCAACGCTATAGGAGCTCCAGTATCTTCCGACATGGGACGGTGGTCACTAGTGGCGAATGATCTATGTCTACAAGCAATTAGAAACAAAAATATGGTATTGAAGTCACCAGGCTCACAGCGTGATTTTATTCCTATTGATGACATTGAACTAACGCTACTTAAAGTTTTAAAAGATGAGGCAGCTCTAAATGGGACTTACAATCTTTGCAGCTCTACCTCGTTCTCGATTCTAGAGTTGGCAAATCTAATTCAGAATGAATGTGAAAAACACATTGGATTTAGGCCCTCTATAACGACTAATGACATACAGAAAGATCAATTCACCCTGCAACTATCCAATAGAAAGCTTGAGTTGTCCGGACACTCTCTAAAAAAAGATTTCAGAAAAAGTATTCGTGAAACGCTAGAGTTCTGCTCACAAGTATAGATGAGTTTGTTTACCATGAGTCATTTCAGCATTATTATTCCGACATTTAATCATGGGTATTGTCTACCTAGAGCGATAAAATCGGTTCTTAATCAAACCTTTCAAGACTTCGAAATTGTAATTGTAAATAATTATTCATCAGATAATACAGTAGCAGTTGTAGAGACATTTAAAGATTCTAGGATAAAGCTACTCAATTTCAGAAATAACGGGGTGATTGCTGCAAGTCGAAATCACGGCATCAAAAATTCATCTGGCAAGTTTGTTGCCTTTCTAGATTCTGATGACTATTGGTACCCTAACAAACTTAGTGCACTGCTAAATTACTGTAATGAATATGATTTCATATACCATGCAATGGATCACAACTCGAACTCCGGCAGATTAGGTAAGATCATGCCACGTAAGCTAGGAAAACGACCTTACATTGATCTCTTAGAGTACGGCAACTGCATCGCAAACTCATCGGTAGTTATGAGACGAGATCTTCTCGTCGACCTCAGGTATCTAAACGAAGATCCTAAGCTCTTTGCAATTGAAGACTTCGATCTTTGGCTACGCGTCGCTCGAAGTGGAGCCAAAATCTTAGCTATTAAAGAAGCACTTGGAGTATATTGGACCGACTCAAATAATATCAGTCACACCACTGAAAGTGACTTCAACAAGATTAACTATCTATACAAGCTACATGAGCCCTACCTAAATTCGTTCGAAAAAAAATTTATCCGTGGCAGCTTAGCATATAAGCAAGCTCGGTGTGATTCGGAACTTGATCAACTTGACATTATGTCAAAATATCTTTTAAGCTTGATATTTTCGCGAAATCTCAAAATTAAATGCAAATCGGCCCTAGGTATAGCCTTTGGGTGGTACTGGAGACGACACCAAAAGCCATCGATGCAATAGAATTGAAGTCTCTTGCTCCCGTCAACTAGTTGAGGTTGGTCAATGGCCCGGTATAGCCTTCAGTCGGCCTTAGAGCCCCTCCCAAGTTGCGATAGTCATATTCCGGAACAATAGACTGCAATTGCACTCTGACATCATCGCGGTTGCAAGATTCTGTAATACTATTCAGGATGTTATCGATAAGAGGAGTCAATGATGGGTCTAAACTTCTAGCCTTAGCAACTTTTACTTTTGGATGAATGGTAGGAAGTGTAGTTTCTTTATCTGCTAATAGTTCTTCGTACAACTTTTCTCCTTTTCTCAGGCCTGTGTAGACAATATCAATATCATCATTTGGTACGAGTCCAGCAAGCTCTATCAACTTCGAAGCTAAATCTCGCACTTTAATCGGATCACCCATATCCAAAACGAAGATTTCTCCTCCATTCCCCTGAGAAGCGGCTTGCAGAACTAATTGACATGCTTCTGAAATAGACATGAAATATCGCGTTACTTCTGGATGAGTGACAGTAACTGGACCCCCTAATTTGATTTGCTTCAGAAAAAGTGGGACTACTGACCCATTACTGCCAATTACATTTCCAAATCTCAGAACAATGAACTTCGTTTGACTAATTTCATTTATCTGCTGGCAAACAATTTCCGCAATTCTTTTACTTGCACCCATGACATTAGTTGGGTTTACAGCTTTATCAGAAGAAATTAAGATGAACTTTTCAACTTTGTAGTCACTTGCCGCCCTAGCCACTACTCTAGTCCCACAAATATTATTGCTTATTGCCTCTGAAACGTTCGTTTCCATAAGTGGCACATGCTTGTAAGCCGCAGCATGAAATATAATACTGGGTCTGTAAGTCCGAATTAAGTCTCTAACTCGACTATCATTCCTAACATCACCCACAATAGTAATAAATGGTGTCGATATTTCTAGGTCAGTGAGCTCTTGCTCCAGCTTGTATGCAAAATACTCGCAAATTTCAAATAATAGGACAGTCTTTGGCTTGAATTTAACTATTTGACGACAAAGTTGAGAACCAATTGATCCTCCGGCACCGGTAACCAAGATTACTTTATCTTTTATATCTTTTTCAACCAGATTCTTATTCAGACAAACTTCATCCCTCAGTAAAATATCTTCAATATTTATTGGCCTTACTTCACTAAAATGAACTCTATCATCGATGATATCGCTTAATGATGGAAGAGTCTTAACTTGAATATTAAGTGAAATACACTCATGGATTATTTTACTCCTTCTCTTTTTGCTCATAGAAGGTATAGCAATAAATGCCACATCGATCCTATTTTCTTTTATAATTGATTCAAGGTTCGATATGGGACCTATTACCTTAGTTCTGAATATCAGGCGATTAAATAGGGTTTTGTTGTCATCAATAAAGTAGACTATATTGTAGACTTTGGGCGCAAAATTTTTTATCTCACGATATAATTGCTGTCCCGCATTACCTGCTCCGATAATCACACAACTCTGCTGTTTCGATGTTTCTTTGCTGCTTTGAAGATTTCTGTAGTTTCGAGTAAAAAATAGCCTCGCTGTCATGAGAAGAAACGAAATCAATAAACCGTCTGTCACTAATAAACGCAAAATTATTTGTGAATATGAAAAGAATGACACCAACACTATAGAACAAGCAATTGATGAGGATATTGAAAATTTCAGAATTACTTTGATATCTAAAATGGCTACAAATCGCCATATCGAATCTGAAATAAAGTAAAATCGAAGTAAGCATAGTTTGCATAAACCAGCTATAGAGAATGCCAGGACACCGCTGTAGTTATCAAAATCTTCATACGCGCCACACAACAGCGTGGCCATAGGTAAAGAAAAAGAAGACACGATCAAATCATAGATTTGATTTCTGCGTAACTTTAATTTCATTTTTCTGTTACTTTCTGTAACTAAGCTTGCTGTTGTTTCTACCCATAACACTGGAGCAGTATCTAGCTAAATACATACGACAAGGAATTATACGGAACTAATCATATTGGTAGATTATTATGAATGTTCTATTGACAGGATCAAGTGGAAATTTGGGGCGCCACCTAAGACACTGTGGAAAAAACAGGTATATCTCGATTCGACGTACGGATCTCGATACGAATTCCGTTGCTGTACCTAGCAATACAAGTGGGATTCTCCATGCGGCCTTCGACTTAAAATTAGATCCAAAGGTAGATCCTTATCAATACTACGAATCGAACGTGGGCCTAACATGCAAACTATTAAATGCAGCATTATCTTCAAATATTGATTTTTTTGCATATATTAGCTCGTCGGCGGTATATGGAAAAGCCAGCATCACTAACGAAAGTCAACACTGCCGCCCCATCAATCATTACGGTAGAACTAAGCTATTCTGTGAAAAAATAATAGCCGACTTCTGCGAAAAAAATGGAATTAAGTGTGAAGTCTATAGAGTTTTTAATTTATTTGGAGGCGAGGATAGGTTTTCTGTATTATCAAAGTTAAACCATTGCATCAAAAACCAAATCGGTTTCACCTTGGCAAATAGTGGAAAATCGCAAAGAGATTTCATCCATGTAGAGGATGCAGCAACTATCATAGATAGTCTACTAAACAGTCACCAATTTGATATTCTGAACATTGGAAGTGGGTCCCCTACCTCTCTTATTCAGATAGTTCAAGCATACAAAGAAATTAATGACTTTGAAATCATACATGTCATCAGGGATGAGATACCCTCCTCGGTGGCTGATATCTCAAGACTTAAGCAGTTGATTAGAGATCCATACTTCAGGCCCGTTATAAGCGAAATACTTACTACAGATTAACCTCTATATCGAAGGTCTATATAGCCCAAGGATAAGCGAACAAAATTTGCGATAGTTTATCTCTGCGTTGTAACTAGTTCTCCACGTTCTATGAGCATTTATTCTCATTTGCAAATAGCCAGGCCTACTGAGAAGTGAAGATATCTCACTCGCCACTCGATCCGCTGAACAATTAATTGGAATGATTTTTCCATTTTTATTATTAACTATCTCTTGGCACCCACCAGCCGAGGTCGAAAGAACAGGAATACTATGAGCAATCGCCTCGATCAACGCCACAGGAGTACCTTCAGTTCTAGACAAGTGAAGAAATAGATCTATATCATTTGATTTGTAAAATTCCAAGATTTCTGAAGAAGGTACATGCCCTTGGAGTTCCCACTCAAGATTACTAATGGTAGATTTTTTAAGAATACTCTCCACTTTGTATCTATCCGGACCATCCCCAAAATGCCTCCAATAGAAATTTGTTTCAGAATTCGATTTGCAGACTTTCACTACTGACTCTGCTATCAAGTCAACTCTTTTTAAATCAATCATCGAAGAACAGGAACAAATGGTAAATCTGCCTTTCCTAAGATCATAGTAGCGCTCTATATTTTGTTCTATTCCCAGTAGATGCTCGCCAATCTTATGACGAAATTCAGGGAACTTTGAGATCAGATATTTGGACCCCGCTAATGAGTCAGGGGATATAAAATCTACTAGCTCAATGGACTGCCTTCTAAATGGAAGGTCAGGCAACCCATAGTCCTCTGGATACAAGTCATAGCCATGTGCTCTTGTCACAATCGGGCTTTGGTGATTCATCTTCTTTAGCGCTCTGGCACAACCAAGAGTAGTTCCGACGAACCACCAGCTGTAAAAGAAAGGTTGCTCTCCTTTCTCAGCTGAAATGATTTCGTTCGTCCACAACTCTGCTACATTGGCCTGCCAAGACCAGTTAAGATAAAGCTTCAGATACTCATATGGCGCACCAACCGATTTTTTAAAATCAGCTACAGTTCCACTGAATAGACCTAAAACCGCTGCAATCAGCTTTGGTCGCTGATAGAGCTTCGAAAGTCTAAGGTCGCAACAAACATCGTACGCTTTTTCTCCGAATGGGTGTAAGGGCACATAGATGACTCTGTCGAATGACTCTTCAAGAAACTTGTGTTCTTTCTCAAGAAAAGTGCATTCGCCCTTGTTAAAGGTAAAAGGAAAGTTATTTGTCAGAACATAGAGCGTCTTCATAATACATACAACTCACTTGGATATCACATGGGTTCAATTTTTAGAGATTTACACCAAGCTAAATATGACAGAGCCCTCCAAATTGGTATACTTCCAGTGTTAGGATCCATCACTGAACGAGTCAAGAAATCTTCATCTAACACTTTTGATTTGCCTGCGAGTAGAACAGCATTCAACAGGTAGTCCCTATTACTAGATATTAGTCCACGCTCTGATGCTTCAAACCCAATTTTATCCCGTCTGTCTAAGATAGAGTCTGGAACAACTCCTCTCATTGACTCGCGCAATATATATTTAGTTTGCCCTTCTTTGGAGACTAGATCATGGGTTGGTAGACTAAGTGCAAAATCGATGATTTTAGTTGTGATGAATGGAGTTCTATTTTCGATCGAATACATCATTGCATTCCGATCACCGTGTCTCAGAAGTTGTGGCAGTCGATCAGTGGTAATCGAGTGCGCAAGTCTAGCCTTCAACCCAATTCCATGTTTCGATCTTGTAAGATTCTGGTGATTCGAATTCAGAAAATGACCTCCCAGCTCTACGCCGAAGCTAGCAACCCATTTGGGTAAAACAGGTCGTTTACTTAAAAGCCTCATAAGTCGATAGAGAAAATCCGGCGTGAATTGCTCGACAGCTTTTGCGATACAATATGCGAGAGATCTGTCTGGCCACTTCGAACTATTGTAAAGAAACTTAACAGCATCGACCAATTTTCCGTGGACAACAAGCTCAGCAATAATGTCCCCTGGAAACCCTGAATACCCCCCAAAAATTTCATCGGCACCTTGCCCCTCAAGTAAAACTTTGATACCGGATTTCTGAGCCCGCTCAAATACCTTATTTTGAGCAATAATACTTGGCGATAAGAAGGGCTCACCTTGATGAAGTGCAATATTTTCAACACTATAGTTAAGCTCTTCTGCTTCTATCACTACCTTATGAGAAATCGCCCCTGTTAAACAATTTATCTCATCTATCCACCGCTCCTCAGTAAGTTTAGGGTCTGACGATACGAAACTAAATGTGTGTAAGTCCCGGCTAGGATAGAGGTGCCTGGCGATACAAACTATAGCCGAGGAGTCTATTCCTCCCGAATTCGCAATACCATAGGGAACATCACACCTCATATGTAGATCAACAGTCTCAAAAAGAAGGTCCCTAAGTATTTTTTTCCTCTCACTGAAGGAGCTTGACCTGGCAATAGTTGGTTCAGGTTGCCAGTAATTCTTCTTAATAAATTGTAACCTCTCACCTTTCATATCAACATCAATAAAACTGCCAGGATCTACCTGATATACACCATTTATGAGAGTTTCTTGCCGATCGTCACTTATGCCCCGACCTAAAAATTCTATGAGTCGTTTTTCGTTAATGGATACAGAGTGGTCACTGGCAATTTCTAATAGAGAGGGCAGTTCCGAAGAAAATGTTATGGAGTCAGAAGAGAGCGTATAATACAGTGGCTTTATTCCCACTGGATCCCGAGCCAGAACAAGTCGATGTTCAATGACATCAAGAATGACAAATGCGAACATTCCAGTAAGCTTATCAAAGACTTCAGTACCCCATTCAACGTATGCGTACAAAAGAACTTCAGTGTCTGAGTCTGTTTTGAATGTATAGCCCTTACATTGCAGTTCCTTCTTTAGTTCAACATAATTATAAATCTCGCCATTAAATACCAATTCATATCTTCCATCGTCAGACTTAAATGGCTGTGAGGCTCTCTCATCTATGTCAATTATCGCAAGACGAAGATGACCCAAGCCTACCCAAAAGGAGCTAACTCTTCTTTGCGAATAACCCTTTCCATCGGGTCCTCGATGAACTAGCGAGTTAAAGCCTAACTGCGAAAAATGCTCTGATAAAGCACACTTAGTAATAACTCCAAAAATCCCACACATTTCACTATATTTCCTTGCTGTATATAGAAACTTACTTCAAGCTAAATCGCATATTTTCTATATGACTATCGGAACTCTTTATCCTTGTAACTCTCTCACTCCACCTTAATATATCTATTTGAACAAACTAATTTATTTATACGGTATACTGTGCAAAATTATTTGAGAATCCAAATCTTACTAGAACGAGACGATTATGAACTTTGCAATAATTGGCGCTGCGGGATATATCGCACCACGCCACATCAAAGCAATATATGATACTGGAAACAAAGTTGTCGCTGCGTATGACAAAAATGACTCTGTCGGAATTCTAGATAGCTTTTCGAAAAGTATCTGCTTTTTCAAGACATTCGAGGAGTATCACTGCTATGTCTCAACAGAGCTGAAAGACTCACTTAATTTTACTACGATTTGCTCCCCAAACTTTCTTCATAAACCTCATATACTACTTTCCCTAGAGATGGGTTCCAACGTAATTTGTGAAAAACCCCTAGTACTCAGTTCTCAAGATATCTATCTTCTAAGAGATCGTGAACATCGCTCAGGAAAGAAGGTTTACACGATACTGCAACTTAGAGAACACGATGCTATTCAAAACCTAAAAACAAAAATCAATAATGAGACAGAAAAAGAAAAACACGAAGTGACCCTAACGTATATTACATCTCGTGGCCCTTGGTATCAGACCACTTGGAAGGCTGAATATCGAAAATCTGGTGGATTAGGATTTAACATTGGAATACACTTTTTCGACATACTCTACTGGCTATTTGGCGATGTACAAAAAAGCGAGCTTCATGTGAATCAAGCAGATGTAATGTCGGGTTACTTTGAACTCGAAAAAGCTAGAGTACGCTGGTTTCTATCTATCAATGAAAACCACCTACCAGATATAGCAGTAAAAAATGGGCTTTCAACCTATAGATCTTTATTGATCAATGACCACGAAATTGAATTCTCCTCTGGATTTAACAACCTTCATACAAAAGTATATAGTTCCATCTTGAAAGGTCATGGACACAATTTAGCAGATGCCTCGAAAGCTATCAAAATAGTAGAAAACCTATACAAGAAACAAAGTATTGGCATTTCTCCTTGCTCCCATAGCTATCTTAGGTATCTATAACAAGGAGAATAATAATGACTACAAATATTATTGACCGTATCGAGAGTAGAGAGTCAGCTATTGGGATTTTCGGCATGGGATATGTAGGCCTCCCTTTGATGATAAGATTTTCAGAGGTTGGATTTAAAGTAATAGGTTTTGACATTGATATCGTCAAGCTAGAAAACCTGAATAGCGGAAAGTCCTACATCGAGCATATATCAGATGAGTCGATTCAAAAAGCTCAGAAATCAGGATTCACAGCAACTTCAGATTTTAGCAAAGCAAGAGATTGTGACGTTCTCATTATTTGTGTTCCTACTCCTCTAAACAAGTATAGGGAACCTGACTTAAGATTTGTTATTGGGACTATCGAAAGCATTCAACCGTACCTTAGGGAGGGGCAATTAGTATCCCTCGAGAGTACAACATACCCAGGAACAACTGAGGAAGAGCTCGCACCTAGAATTGAAAAGCAAGGATTAATCGTTGGCAGAGATATCCATCTCGTTTTCTCCCCCGAAAGAGAAGACCCGGGCAACACCAAGTTTACGACAAAAACAATTCCAAAAATCTGTGGCGGAGTAACACCAAATTGTTTAGAAGCTGGTATGACGCTATATCAGCAAATCATTGATCAAGTAGTCCCAGTTAGCTCGACTAGAACTGCTGAGATGACAAAGCTCATAGAAAACATTCATAGAGCAGTGAACATCGGTCTAGTAAATGAGATGAAGATACTCGCTGATAGAATGAGCATAGACATACACGAAGTAATTGCGGCCGCTGCTACAAAGCCTTTTGGCTTTACCGCTTACTACCCCGGCCCTGGATTAGGAGGCCACTGTATACCGATAGACCCATTCTATCTGACCTGGAAAGCTAGAGAATATGGACTCCACACAAGATTTATAGAGTTAGCTGGAGAAATAAATAATGGCATGCCTGACTATGTCGTTTCAAAAACCACCGATGCACTTAACAACCTAGGTAAGTCCCTAAAAGGCAGCAAAATACTAATTCTTGGAATAGCATACAAAAAAAATGTAGATGACATGAGAGAGTCGCCAAGCGTGTATATCATGGAAAAGCTACGTGATAAGGGTGTTCTAATCTCATATTCTGATCCGCACGTTGACACTTTCCCCAGAATGCGAGACCACCAATTTAACCTGAGAAGTGTCACTATAACGAAAGACTCCCTTGCTTCATTCGATGTAGTAATCTTGGCCACTGATCATGATAAATTCGACTATGATCTCATTAAGAAACATAGCAATACAATAATAGACACTAGAGGAATCTATCAAAAATCATTCAGTAATTTGGTGAAGGCTTAGATTATGACGGAATATACTCAGCATGAGACTGCAATAGTAGACAAAGGGGCAAGAATAGGTGAGGGAACACGTATCTGGCACTGGGTTCACATCTGTAGTGGAGCTAAAATAGGATCTTCTTGCTCTCTAGGTCAAAATGTATTTGTTGGCAATAATGTCAGAATTGGTGACAATGTTAAAGTTCAGAACAACGTTTCACTCTACGATAATGTCTTTTTAGAGGATGGAGTTTTCTGTGGACCAAGCATGGTTTTCACAAATGTAATCAATCCTAGAAGCCATATTGATCGTAAATCAGAATACCGTGATACCGTAGTTCGCAAACACGCCACGATTGGAGCAAATGCGACTATTGTCTGTGGGGTCGAAATTGGTCAATACGCCTTTATTGGTGCCGGTACAGTGATAACAAAAAACGTCAAACCATTTGCCCTGGTACTCGGCAACCCTGGAAAACAGGTTGGGTGGATGTGCGCGTGCGGACTACGTCTGAGTCTTAACAATAAACTCACTGCTTTTTGTCGGTGTGGATTAAAATATACTCTAAAAAACGACGAAACACTAGTATTGGAGTCCTAAAGGCGCAATGGAATTTATTGATTTATCCTTGCAACAACAGAAAATCAGAGATTCGATTCAGGGAGCTATTAACGATGTTTTGAACCACGGAAAGTACATCATGGGTCCGGAAGTTCAGGAACTAGAGTTCAAATTAGCCGAGTTCACTGGAGCACAACACTGTGTCAGTTGTGGAAATGGGACTGATGCGCTATTGCTTGCGCTCATGGCATTGGGGATAGGACCCGGTGATGAAGTTATTACAAGTACTTTTTCATTCATATCTACTTCAGAAGTTATTGCTCTATTAGGTGCTACAGCTGTATTTGTGGATATTGATCTACGCACTTATCAAATCGACCATAAAGCTATCGAGGGTGCCATAAGCAATCGAACCAAAGCGATCATCCCTGTGAGCCTTTATGGATTGTGCTCCAATTTTCAAGCCATCAATAAGATCGCAGCCAAATACAAAATAGTCGTAATAGAAGACGCGGCTCAGAGCTTCGGCGCAACGTATTTCAACAGATGGTCTTGCAATCTGTCCCATATTGCTACAACTTCCTTTTTTCCTTCGAAGCCTCTGGGGTGCTATGGTGACGGTGGAGCTATTTTCACAAGTGACAACGAAATAGCTGAGAAGATAAAGATTCTACGAACTCACGGACAGTCTAAAAGGTACTTCCAAAGAGAGATAGGAATAAATAGCCGTCTCGATTCGATTCAAGCAGCAATCCTTTTAAAAAAGCTAGACATCTTCAAAGAGGAAATTGAACTCAGACAAGAGGTAGCGAACCGATACAATTCCTATCTAGAAGGTATTGTGGGCATACCACATACACCTTTTGGTCAAACACATGTATTTGGTCAATATACGATTGCTGCAGAAAGAAGAGATCTTCTACTCTCTCATCTCAAAGAACACGGCATACCCTCGATGGTGTACTACCCAATACTTCTGCATAATCAAGTAGCAATGGAGCCCTTCATGAAAACTAGTGGAGAACTAAAAAACGCCGAACAAGCTATAATAAGTGTTCTTAGCCTGCCTATGAGCCCCTATCTCAGGACCAAAGACCAAAATCTAATTTGTGAAACAGTTAGGAATTTTTACCTATGAAAATCTGCACTGTCGTAGGGGCACGACCTCAGTTCATTAAAGCTGCGGCACTATCTCAACAAATAAAAAATTTCAACGGTATCAACGAAGTAATTGTGCATACTGGACAACACTACGACCCTCAAATGTCTGACGTATTTTTCGAACAAATGTCGATTCCAAGGCCAGTATACAACCTTGCTATAAATGGTGGTTCTCATGGCTCTATGACAGGTAAAATGATCCAGCATATTGAGCATATACTTCTAATCGAAAATCCTGACTGTGTTGTTGTATTTGGAGATACAAACTCTACGTTGTCAGCAGCAATCGCTGCTTCAAAAATAGGTATTCCAATTGCCCATATAGAAGCCGGTTTAAGATCATTCAACATGTCCATGCCTGAGGAAATCAATAGAATCTTAACCGATAGAGTATCCAAATTTCTATTCTGTCCAACTAAAACAGCCGTTTATAATCTAGCCAATGAGGGCATTCCTAGCGTAAATCTATCTAAAAATATTCCATGTATTGTCGAAAATACTGGCGACATTATGTATGATGCTGTTAAGATGTTCGGTAACTCAGAATCATTTGACAAAACAATTCTGAATAGACTCCGAAGCGACAAAAAAAATATATTCGTTACTTTACATCGCCAAGAAAACGTCGACTCGCCTGACAAACTAACTTCTATGATCAATGCTATTGGAAGCATAGCTCAGGAAGCAAACGTGATATTTCCGATTCACCCACGAACTAAAAACAGCTTGAAGAAATTCAAGCTTAACCTTCACCCTAATATTCAAGTTAGCAATCCTTTGGGATATATAGAGCTTCTTCAGATAGTTAAAAGGTGTGATTTAGTCATGACAGACTCAGGAGGACTTCAAAAAGAAGCCTACTTCTTAAAAAAACCCGCGATAATTCTGAGAGAACAAACTGAATGGCTAGAGCTCATCGAACAAAATTCGGCATTTTTATGTGGTTCTGATTTAGATATGATCTTATCCAAGTACAGAAAAGCTATTAACTCTGATGTAGTGCATCGCTCTAACTTATTTGGCGCCGGCGATACCAGCCAAAGAATAATAAGTTTTCTACATTAAACTAAACATCGAGATTTCTAATTAAGACTATAGTTGCGACTCATTACAATTCTTGTTAGACCTATAGGAAACCAAATTGATGGAAATTTAGAATTAGAGCCTTTTGCTCTTACTTTTTTTAGGATATAGGATTTTATTCGCAAGGAAGGTATTGCGAAGATGATAATCAAAGCCAGATTCATCATCATATTATTGTGATAACGCCTATTATTGGGAGATTCAATCTTTTCCAATTCTCCCCCAACAACAAGTAAATCCTTCCACGTTTCATCAGTACTACCATTACTGACTATATATTTCTTAAACTTATCTGTATCTGTACTTGCACTTTGGGATATAATAATATCTATAATTTTTTCAGAAACCTGCTCTACATGAACCCAGTTACACCGATATGAACCATTTCCATATAAACCAATCTTATGACATTCTGATAGAGATCTAATCAATCTATCCCATGCCCCCCCTTCCCCCAGAACGACTGCAGGTTGAAGGACATAAACTTGAGCGTCTTTTTCCAAGCTGTATCTTTCCGCAATAAATTCCAGTTTCTGTTTTACTTGAATATACGGTTCACCAATCTTGATATATGAAGAGTTTATCGATATTCGTTCCTCATGAAGAAAGTCGTAAACTACAAAAGAACTCAACACAATCAATCTTTTGACACTTAGTCTCTCGCACACCTGAAGAAAACTTCTGAACAAATCAATGTTTGCATATAAATCTGTATGATCATGAGCCATATACAAGCCCCAATCAAATTCGTCATTGATTGAAGCCACTTCATCCAAGGTACTAGCGTCTATATTGGGAGCTAAAACTTGTGGCCTACTATGTCTAGTTAAGATATGAATCTTCTCAAAATTGTTCACATACGATCTTAGAAAGTTTGTTCCTATAAAACCAGTTAATCCGATAGATAACAACTTTGTCATTTCAAACCTCTCAGATATCGAGCCAGACGAAAAGCCAAAGCTACAATAGTCAGACCTGAGTTAACATTACCTGATGTAGGAAAAACAGAACCATCACAGACATAAAGGTTATCTAATCCAAAAACCTTCAGATTCTTATCGACGACTCCATCCTCCGGTCCTTTAGCCATCCTTAGAGTACCAACATGATGGGCAGCAGAGGTAAAAGAGTTTTTCCAATCAATATCTTTATCTTCGTGTACAAATTCAAAATACCTATCAGAGAATATTTGCCTTACGTAACCTAAAGACTTTTCCATAGATACTAAGTCAATATCAGAAACATTCCAGTTTACGGAAGCAATAGGATAGCCAAAGTCATCTTTTTCATGAGATAGAGACACATAACTATCGCGGCTCGGAACCTGTTCTGTAACAAAAAAAAGATCTGCAAATCTGTACTTAACACGAAGACTTAACTTATATACTAAGATTTGTAAAACCAAGTTTATGCTAAAAATCACTTTCAGTATTTTGGATAGACTTAGCTTTCCTCTTTTAAGAGTCAACAGGTACAATTTCAGAGTCTCTGTCTCATTGTTGATTCCCTCCTTAAAACTTGGTCGTACATAAAAATTGTGGTTAGGAAGCCGCTCTAGTCGCTGTATCGAATCTCTGAATACAATTCCGGATTTAACTTTGACACTTGACTCCCCTTTAAAGTCACTATACATTCTCGCGACCGTAGGACGACGAAACTTCACCTGAACTAGATTTCCCATAGGGTGATCCATCAAGAACGCGCCTATATTGTTATACTTATTGTATTTTGAACCAGGCTTAAACTTGCAAGAATTTAGTAGAAGACGCGGCGACTCTAAGGCCCCTGCACACACTATAAAGATATTTGCTCTGATCTTCTTTGTTATTCGGGTCGATAAACAACCAACTTCAAGGTTGTCTATCCTATCCCTTATTGCACTAGATGATTTCAATTCTAGGGCTACCGCATTTGAAACTATAGTGAAGTTGCTATATTTTTTTGAAGCCCACATTAACTTAGATTTAAGATCAGTCACCGGCTGTGGCTGCTGAAAAACCTTGTTATCAATGACATCTCGCACTATAGGCAAGTCATACCGACTAATACCGAGCTCTTTTTCTAGTATATCCACATCAAACAAATGAGACGACTTAATACCTAAAAACATGCCTGCTTTGTCGTACCATGGCTTTAGATCTGAGAGCTTAATCGGCCACCCACTGTGGGGAATCCATTCTCTATATTGAAAATCTATTTCATCGAGCGGCGCAAGGACTCCATGCCAAAGGTTCGAAGTTCCACCGACTTCAATAGCTCGGGTTGGATTAAGTTTAAATGCTCTGCCCACACTACGATGCTGAACAGCTGAACAGCTGCTTCTAATAGAGTTGCCAGCTTCGATTAGGAAGATTCTGCTGTCAGTATTTGCAAGCTGCAACGCGAGAGTCCCCCCTCCAAGCCCTGAACCAATAATACAAATGTCAGTCCATGTTTCATCATCTAGATTGCGGCATTCCACTAGCATATCTGTCCCTTAATATATCCTGATACACAAATCTCAATAAACGTTCTGGCAGTAAACGCAAGGGTAATCTCACCGCGACAATTTTCATATATGTACTACTTGAAATCAGATTCTCTTCTAGTAATCTCTTGAAGAATTTGATTTCGTTTACTACATAGTCAAAACCACTTCTGCGCTTTATCATTCCATTACCAATTGTAGCGCGGACAAGTATTGAGTCTATATTATCCATATGGTAACCAGCTTTAAGCATTCTCATCCATAAGTAATAATCTTCAAAGCAAGGTACTGGCCTATAGTTGCCAACTTTGAGCACAGCACTTTTTCGAAACATCACCGTCATATGATTGAAAGGATTTCTGAATGGTGCCTGATTCCGTATTCTTTCGACTCCCAAAATACCGCGTCGAACACATTGTTCAGTAGAATTCTTGTGCATTGTGTCTTCAACCTCACAAATATGTCCTCCCACCAAGACTAGATCAGGGTTTGCCTCGAATTCCATGGTTTGCCGGGTGAATCTCCCATCAACAACTTCATCATCAGCATCCATTCGAGCAATTAGATCATTCGAACATTCTAAAACCCCCTTAGACAGGGATCGTCCAAGACCTAAATTAATTTCATTCAATATTATTCTAAAAGCTATCTCCAAATTTTTTTTATAAGCATAGTCGTGAATAACTTGTTTAAGTTTGCCGCCAATTGGACCATCTATTACTATTACGATTTCTTGAGGTTTTGGAACTTGCCTTGTGATTGACTCAAGACAGACAGATAGCCTTTCTGGATGGTCAAGAGCATATACTGGCAAAAGTACAGTGAATCTTTCATTCATACTTTCGTTACCGATATGAAGACCTGACTCTTATACTTAACTATCAGGAATATCAGGTAAGTAAGAATTAGCAAAATGCAACTTAAGGTTGCAACTATCCCACCTCTTATCGAGATTGTTTGATAGACGCTCTCGTTCTTACTTTGAAGTTTAGGATCACTCAACATTACAGGAGTGATTAATTGTGATTCCTGCAGAGAGTCGAAATATAGATAGTAGTTCTCTATCTTTTCTTTTTTAATGAGAAACTCCTTTTCTAGATTGTATTTTCTTTCTAGAAGACTATTTAGTTCCAATCTCTTGTTCTCCACAGAAGAACTTGGCATGTGGAGTGAATAATCCCTAAAGGCTCTAGCTGCTCTTTGAGAAGCAGATTCCATCTCATAGAGAACCTTATTGACTATACTAGAGTAGTTATTATTATAGAATTTCGAGTCTAATCCATCTGTATTGGAAAACTTGCGATTCAAGAATTCTTGAACTAGTGTGTTGTAAATTACTTGCAGGTCATAAATCAGATTGATTGATTCACCAACCAATTCGATGATTTTTTCATCACGCTTAGGAACAGCGTTGACTCCGGAGAATTGCACTCTATTTTCTAAAAATTCCTTAAAATGAAAGGCAATAATCTCCGATTCAGATTCACTCATGTGCGATGTCTTCAGTCTAACATAGTTCGTCGAATATACTATATCTAACCTCATGTTCTCACAGAACCTTCCAGAACAAATATTTTTCCCAACAGTAGTTTCTACCTGCGATACAATTTCAGATTCTGTAGATTGAAATTTTCTAAACACCTCTTGTGAATATGAGATAATTTTTATGTCATAGATTCTTTCAATGCGGGGAGGGTTATTAAGATGATAGCTATAACTTATGATCAAAATAAGAGGAACTATCCAAACTATGTATAATATATTAGCCCAAGCTAATTTCAAAAGAACCCTTAGATCTAAGTAGCTATCCACCGTATTTAGCCTCATATTCAGCTTTGGAAGAAATCGAACTAGAAATAGCAAGTGTATACATAAATATGAACCCTACGCTTGTTGACTCAAGAGACTGAAGGAACAACAACTCTATTCCGTGAGCAAATAATGCAGAGAAACAAAATGAAGCAAGAACTTTTGTCTCTATGTTGTTGGAAAGGCAATATGAACGATAAGTATGATAGCCGGCAGATATAATTATACACATGAAAAGGAATAGACCTAGTAAACCAGTCTCAGCCAGAATTTTAAGGTAGTAAGATTCAGTGACGGTTTTGAGCGTAACCCCAACCGGTAAATCAAAGTAACTTAGTGCATTACCATAGGTTCCTAAAGACCTTCCAAAAAGCCAATCCTGCCAATTTTCTAATGTTCCAATAACTCCTTTCCACGAGCCAAATCGATTTACGTTAGAGGTTTCAGTAGTCCAGTTGAATATGTTATAAATTCTCTGGGTGAGCGCCTTTGGAAGAAAAGCATGCCCCAGTAAAGACAGACTTCCAATAGTTACACCAAATAGGTAAAAGCCAGACAACTTCAATTTCAGCAGACCAGGTGAATTTACACCAATTATGAATCTAATAAATGAAGCTATTATTAGTCCTGTGATTACAGTCCCTTGTGCACCTCTGCTATATGTTCCAAGGACTAAGAAAATAGAAATGATCAGAGCTATGGTATTCGCACTACTATAACGATACAAAAGCCTGTTGAAAAAGTAGATACAAACATATGACATAACTACACCAAACGGTAGAGTAGATCCTATGCTAGATGAGATCCGAAAAGGGGCATATATGCGATCAAGGGGCGGTGGATTCCTGTATTGCCTAAAAGTCGACAAGGGAAAATCGAATATAATTTCGACGGAGGAAAATGCTGCTAGAACTACTAGGATAAACCAAATAACGTATTTGATATCTGACAATCTTGATAGGTTGTTGCACTGAGCAAGGTGAATGAAGTAGAAGAGAATAAAGTAGTAGTTAAATAGCATTAAACCAAGAAACGATCTTATAGGTTCGTCTCCCAGGGCTGCTAATATCAAAATGTACAAATTGAACAAAAATGCTGATACAACCGTTCCATTAAGTGAAACCTTCCAATTTAGCTTTCTAATAGTAAAGACTAGTGCAGGTACCAAAAACCCTAAAAGAACTATAAAGTTCGAAAGACCTCCGAACCAAAATGACAATGGTCCCCGTAGCAATACCAGTAAATAACCTATTATTAGAAATATAGTCATGGGGCTCATATAACGCATTTCAAGAGCATTATACAAAGACACCCTCCCAGAGCTTTAGAGTCGACCGCATTGTCGATTTTGTTTGCTTAGTTCATACTATGACCAAGCAAAATGGAATCATCAAGATAAATATAAATTTAAGGGATACCTAAACGTGAAAGTTGCCTACATAGTCACCGTAGAGATATGGAAATATGATGGTCTGTCTAAAAAAATTATTGATCAGATCCGTTCATGGAATGACTTAGGAGTACAAACTAAAGCTTTTTTCTTAATTCCACCCTACATTGAGGGTAATCAGCTACCTCAATTCGATTTTCAATATGAATACATTTTTGCATCGCCTAGTGGAGTCAAGTTTATTGATTCGGAATATAAGTTCGCGAAGTTTTTAAACTTTCCTAAACTACTAGATTCGGTTTCCGAATATAGTCCAACGAATATCTACATGCGATATGAACTTCTAAAACCGTTCATGATTGCAATATACAAGCTAAAGAAGCAAGCTGACGTTACCGTTGAGATAAACATGCTCGATCTGAAAGAGCGGGAATCTTTGACAAGTAGGAGCCTTCTCTCCCACCTGGTAGAACGATACAACCGGATGACTAGATCGTATGTCTTTAGGATGGCCGAAAAATTCGTAACTGTTACTCACGAAATTGCATCAGACACTTCAATATCGAAATTCAACAAACCAACTCATGTTGCATATAACAGCATTGACATACATCAAACAACCATCCGGAAAAAGGGCAATGTCGGTAGAAAAATCCGTTTGCTATTCATGGTTTCAAAAGAATACCCATGGCACGGCGTAGACAAGCTTTACAATTTTGCTGAATACTACAAAGATGAGATCGAATTACTGATGATTGGAAATTTTCTAGCTAAGAGTACGCTCCACAATGTAAATTATGCGGGATTTCTGTCCAATCTCGCACTAGAAGCAGCTGTGGAGTCATGTGATATCGCTGTTTCCAGTCTTGCGATTCATCGCTGTGGGCTTAAAGAGGCATGCCCCCTTAAAACGCGTGACTATTTAGCGTGGGGCTTTCCAACTATCTTAGGGTATCAGGAATCCATATTCCTTTCACATGACCTAAAACCTTGGATACTCCAGATTGAGAATACGGAACAATCTATCAACAACAATCATATACAGATGATCAATTTCTGTAGAGCAAATCGGGGCATTGTCGTTCCTAAAGAAGACGTCGCTAATTTAGTTCATAGTGAGATAATAGAGAAGCGTAGGCTTGACTTTATTCTAAGGACCTCCTACCAAGAGCAGATCTGAGCACCACAAAGACAGTTCGTAAAACAATTCGAAGGTAAAAGAAAATATTATAGTTTATTAAAAAGAAAAAATCGAAGGAAAGCTTAACTTTGGTATCGTCGACTGTATCCATAGCATATCCGGCCATAAGTTGAGCATGACCTGTCAAGCCTGGCCTGACCAAATATCTCATCTCGTACAGATCAATCTCCTTCGACATCTTTTGCGCGAATCCTACAGCTTCAGGACGAGGCCCGACAATAGACATATGACCCAAGAATATATTAATCAACTGCGGCAGCTCGTCTAAATGAAGTGGGCGTAGTAGCTTTCCTATTGACGTTACTCTATTATCTCCATTTCGCGTAAAACCTTCACTAGCCTCGATACAACTCCTATCTACATACATAGTTCTAAATTTGAACATCTTAAATGGTCTACCGTATCTACCCATACGGGTCTGATTAAAAAGTACAGGCCCTCTGTCCGTAATAAATATGGATAGAGCAATCACTAGAAAAATAGGAGAGAGGAAGACGATAGAAACAAGCGACAATAATATATCAATCAAGCGCATACATATCTCCGTAGAGAAATTTCTTGCATTTAAGCCTTTCTCAATCAGCCAAGACTTAGATATCGCATCCAACTGAACTTTTTCAAAGAGACTGGAGTACATGTCATTCTCATTAAAAACTCTGTATCCATTCTTTACTGCCCATACTGCTATATTCTCTGCATGAGCTGCACTTAAAGCTTCTTTACTAAAAACTATGTCACAAAACCTTTCACTGAGGCACTCTAAGTTAGGTTGATTACCACTAAATGGCCACTCTACATAACGAAAGTACTTGACTTCTCTATTATTAGGATCACTGCAAAAAGCCTTCATCTCACTTAGAATAGGTGAGTCACCAACAATTGTAAATTTGTAAGGGTTTCGCCGGTAAACCACAGAAAGTAGCAATCTAAAAGCGGTTACTGCTAAATATCCACCACACGTACCCCAGAGGAATGTTTTACGTCCGAACACGTCATAGAAAACAAAGTACATGATAGAAATTGTTGCAATAAGGGCTATCAAGCTAGAAAGAGCGCCATTTGTTATGACTTTATAAAATGAGTATCGTCTAGTTCTTTCGTAGTAACCTAACCCCAATGCAGAGAGACAGAAAATTGAAGCGAATACAAATGACCCTATGTAAATATGAAAGTCAGTCTTTTGAGCTACTGAGGCAAAGGGACTTTGACTAGTTGATAGAATATATGCAATTACTATAATCGAGTAGTCAGCAAGAAAAAGTAGGGTCCTATTTGTAGAAAATAACAAATCAGTTATATTAAATATCCAACTTTTTGTTTTGTATCTAACATTGAAGCTACCAAGAGAGCTAATATTTTCCATAATAATGTGTTCACTAAGTTTTTAGAGTTAGATAATCTTACCTTCACTCTGCTATGAACGTCCAGTAGATCGTCAATGGTCAAGGCTATTTGTCGTGGAAATGTGGCATAAACATAGAATTTCAGCAAAGAGTTTATTCTTTCTGCATATAAAAAATATACCAATAAGGATTCTTGAATGATCGGAAAAAAACTGGCCATCTCTAGCTCAATTAACTACAAATTGAGAAAGATTAGGATCGCTCGTTCACTAATCGTCCAACTGATTAAAAGAGACCTAAGACTGCGATACCGTGGATCGCTCCTAGGATACTTTTGGAGTATGCTTAATCCACTCCTCTATATGGCTGTTTTGTCTGCAGTGTTTTCATATATAATTCGTTTTGAGGTAAAAAATTACTCTCTATTTCTATTGACGGGTATTCTAATTTGGAACTTCTTCCAACAAAGCTTGAGTATTGGTGTCAATAGTATTCTATTTAACGGCTCCCTATTGAAAAAAGTGAAAGTTCCAGCATCGCTATTTCCTTTTGCTAGTGTATCTTCTGTTCTGATTAACTTCTTACTATCGTTGGTACCTTTTGCAGCAATCTCTATAGCAATAAAAGGCAATCTACCCCTGACTATACTATTTCTTCCCCTATGTATCGGAATTTTTGCAACTTTCATATTCGGTGTTTCGTTGACATTAGCCAGTCTCAATGTTCGTTTTCGTGATATTGGCCACCTTCTAGATCCTATTCTAACGATTCTTTTTTACTCTACTCCGATCATCTACCCCAAGTCTGCCATTCCTGAGAAATTTCGGATGATTCTCGACTTAAATCCACTAACCTACTATTTAGATATAACTCGAGATGTAATGTTCACAGGAGTAGTACCTGAAATTGAAGCATTGTTAACTGCTACAGCGTTCTCTATGCTGTCTATAGTTGTTGGATACCTTACATTTAATAAGCTAAAAGATGAGTTTGTCTATGATATCTAAAGAATCACTCGCAGTTTCTTGTGTAGGTGTATCAGTTGAGTATAAACTGCCGAATATTAGAACAAATACCTTTAAAGAGTTCATGATAAACAAGATCAATGGTAAACATAGAACTTATATACGAAGAGCGCTTAGAGGAGTCTCTATAGAAGCAAGAAATGGAGACTGTATTGCCTTTATAGGCCATAACGGTTCGGGAAAGTCTACTCTCCTAAAGTGCCTCGCTGGAATCATTAAACCACGGACAGGATCAATTTCAATCAGTGGAAAAGTGGCTCCTCTAATCGAGCTAGGAGCAGGCTTCGACCCTGAGCTAACGGGACGTGAAAATGTCTATTTATCTTCGACACTCATGGGTTTACTTCCAGCTGAAGTCGACTTAATCATTGAGTCGATTATCAAATTTGCTGATATAGGAGGATATTTTGACTTACCAGTGAAGACTTTTAGTAGTGGTATGTATATGAGGCTTGCTTTCGCGTGCACGACCTCCATTAACGCTCAAGTCGTTCTAATCGACGAAATTCTTGCTGTTGGAGATGACAGCTTTCAGAAGAAGTGTCTAAAACGCATGGAAGATATTAGAAACTCCGGAGCGACGTTGATACTTGTATCACACGACCTAGATACAGTAAAACAGATGGCCGATAAAATCTATGTTTTCGATGAAGGTAAGATTGCTTATGAAGGACACCCATCCAGTGCGATTTCATTTTATAAGAGCCTACTAAGAAAACGTGAACTTGATGCGATGCCAGAAGCATTAAGGCTAGAAACTCTTCGTGTAGAAAAACTTCAAAAAGAAAAAGATCAAAATCTTGGTAAAGATGGAAAAATTTCTAAGGTTCAAATTGGCCCCTTAACCAAGAACTCAAGCTTAGTTACCGGAGAAGGCTGGTTTTTAGAAATTCAAGTTGAAATTCCACGAAAACACAAGCTAGAACCAATAATTGGATTCGCAATCAATAATTGCCATAACATCAGGTTATTCGGAGGAAATACAAAGATCTTCGCTGACAAAATTTCTTCGAACGATGGGCTATCCACCGGAAATAAAGTCGTTAGATTTGAATTTGAAAGGCTGGACCTTGCCAGCGGCACCTATAAAGTAACTGCCGCAATACACAATAACGATTTAACCCAGACTATAGATATTCGTCATGATATAAGAATATTTGAAGTCATTGATCAATTTGACAAAGACAACTACGATCAAGATCTAATATCCTCCTACCAATCAGTACAATCACTAAATATTGCCAATACAATTACAAATTAGGATTTAGTGTGGGTCTATTAAAAAAATCATTGACTACAAGTAGACTTCTTATCAAAAGGGATTGGTCCGGACTTGGCCTACGCCTTGCCAAGTATGGCTTCACTAGGTTTATTCCAAGTCATATTACTTCAAGGCCAGAGAAAGTAAGCTTTACTAGAATCTCCAAAGACCATTTTAGCAAACAAGCACAGAAGGAATATTCTCGATTTCTATTTTCAGATTCCACATTGAAGTTCCCACTATTTGAGACACCAAGTCTATCCATAGTCATTATCCTCTATAACAAAGCTGAGCTATCTTTCCTTTGCCTTCAATCTCTATTAGGATGTGTAGGAGAAGTAAATGCTGAGATCATAATAATCGACAACTGTTCAATAGATTCGACCAACGAAATTCTGAAGAGAATTAAGAACTGTACAGTAATCAGGAATAGAGAAAACATCGGATTCTTGAAAGGATGTAATCAGGCCTTTAAGCATGTTCGGGCCCCAAATATCTTGTTTCTTAATAACGATACAGTTGTCTATCCAGGAACACTCTTTGCTGCTCTCAAAACAATTCAAAGCGACGGAAAAATTGGAGCCGTTGGTGGTCGTGTTGTTCTCACAGATGGCTCCTTGCAAGAAGCTGGCAATGTCATCTGGAGAGATGGTACTTGCCACGCTTATGGTCGAGGATGTCACCCTCACTCCGGCGAATTCATGTTTGAGCGAGATACAGACTACTGTTCTGGGGCTTTTCTACTTACTCGAAGTTCGCTTTTTAGCAATCTAGGAATGTTTGATGAACAGTTTGCTCCCGCATATTACGAAGAAACTGACTATTGCATAGAGCTTCAAAAGCAAGGTTACAAAGTGGTATATCAACCTCGTGCAGTGATCACCCACTTTGAGTTTGGAAGCGCGCAACTCTCAAATTTTGCATTAAGTATGATGAATAGGAACAGGGTAAAGTTTCTTAATAAACACAAAGATTTCCTGAAATCAAAGCCTCTACCTGGAGTGCCTTCTTTTTGGAATAGAACTCCAACTAAGATGAAGCCAAGACTGCTTTTTATAGACGATAGTCCTCCCGTACCGTTCTTAGGTGCTGGTTTTCCTCGCTCTCTTCAGATTCTAAAACAACTTTCCAACGATTTCTTTGTCACCATCTATCCAACAATCGGCAATGATTGCGGATGGCATGAGATATACAGTGAATTACCACGTTGCGTAGAAATTATCTCCTCAGGAAAGATGTTTAAGCTTCGGTCCTTCATAGAAGATCGAAGTAACTTTTATCAGTATATTTGGGTGTCTCGCCCCCACAATATGTCATACTTTGCAGATCATTGTCTTTCAAGTATCAGAAGCAGTTCCCTTAAAGTTATTTATGACGCAGAGGCAATTTTTACAAATAGAGAGTTGCTTGAGCGAAAAGTTCGAGGGAAAGCAGAAAAAAGTGTTTACCGGAGTAGAAAGTATAGCGAGTTTGAGCTAGCTAAACTTGCCGATTTTGTCACAGCGGTCTCAAAAAACGAGTTGAAGCAATTGAGCAACCCGAATCAGAACAGCGCGTTTGTTATAGGTCATGACCTTGTGAATAACTTCTCTTCCAACACATTTGAGAACCGGAAACACCTTGTTTTTCTTGGGAGCATACATGGCCATCCTACACCAAACTCGGATTCCATAATCTGGTTTATGGAAAAGGTATTTCCCTTAATAAAAAGAGAGCTTCCGGAAATAAAACTGGTACTTGTAGGATACAATAGACTTGTAAAAAACTCGGTTTTCCGCAAGTACGAATCAAACCTAGTATTCGCAGGGAGAGTGGATAACTTAAAAGTTGAGCTTTCAAAGTATCGAGTTATGGTAGTCCCCACGCGTTTCGCCGCCGGAATTCCTCAAAAAGCCTACGATGCATGTAGCTACGGCCTACCTTGTGTAGTTACACCTATCATAGAAAAGCAGATGGGGTGGTCCGATAATATCAATTGCCTTACTGCAGCCATCGACAACCCTGGCAAGTTTGCTGAGGACTGTATTAGGCTCTATAACTCTAAGCACTTGTGGGATAACATTAGACGAGGAATTAGCAGATATATCGCCGATCAACACGAAGAAGGTACTGCAATCCAAACGAAGCGATTGGTCAATCAACTACTGCAAAACAATGAGAATTTATGATGGAAAAGATCGGTCGATTTCTTGAGCGGCAGACAGCAAAACTAGCAATAGTTAACCAATACTCAATTAAAAGAAGTATCAACTTCTCTGTCGACGGAAATATTGCAAATACAGGGGAAAGAAATTTTGCACTATTTGCTCACTGGGACCCTCACGGCCTAATTGATAATTATGTCATCCACCACCTTAAATTCCTCTGTGAAATAGGAGTTGCTCCTATCCTAATATCAACTTCAGACAAGCTTAGCCCTTATGAGATCGATAGAGCAAAAAAGTATACCCACAAAATTATTAGTCGAAAAAATACTGGACTAGACTTTGCTTCTTGGAAGCAAGCCCTGATCAGCTGCCCTGAAGCCCTAGAGAGAAATCACTTGTTCTTTCTAAATGATAGTGTATACGGGCCCTTTCGGGATATATCTAATACTTACAACTTCCTACTTAAACAAACTTCCGGACTATGGGGAATGAACGATAGCTTTGAAAAAAACTGCCGTCATATCCAGTCCTTCTTTCTGTGTTTTACACCACAAATTGTTATGCACCCATACTTTAGAAAGTTTATAGACCAAATTGGAATTCTAGATGACAAAGAAGAGATAATCGTAAGATATGAGGTGGGCTTAAGTGGACGAACAGCAAGACACTCTATATCTCTCAACCCCCTCTTTCCCTTCATTCACATTGCCGAACATTGCAAAATGATGGGTGATAAGTTTCAATATCAAGACTGGGTACAGCGAGGACCATTTAACTCAACAATCTTTGCATGGGATCTACTTCTCAAGGATTTTGACTACCCGTTTCTAAAGACTGAGGTTCTAAAGAAAAATCGATTCAACAGTCAGTCGGTTAAATACTGGAGAGATTTTATTCCAAATGAAGGAAAAAGTCTCATACCAATAATAGAAAATCATATTTCACGTGTTACAACATCATAGCTAGAGATTACCAAAACTTGTCATAATAAAAGAATTTGGGTAAAAAGTACATATTAACCAATGCAACATAACAAAAAATTCCTAATCGCAGTCCAAATACTTCGTGTGTGTCTGTTTTCAGTGAGCCAAACCCTCTTACCACAAACATAAAGTATAGAAATATCAAGGGGCCAACCAACCTAATTTTAGTATATGATTCCAGTAGGATCTTGCTATGATCAACATACGGAAGAGAGATCGATGTTATTATCAATATACAAGCAGTATATGAAACGACCATTGCAACCCCAATGAAGCTTGCTTTAAGGACAGTGGTACTTTCTCGATAGCTCTTCCAACCTTGGGTGGACAAAAACGTGACTACTATGCCACAGAAAATATACATCCACTCAGAAAACTGAGAATGTCCCCACACGAATGTCCCAAAAACAGACTTTATATGACCGTTCAAAATTGCTCCGAAGAAGCTTAGACTTAGAATTTGGGGACCATCTAGAATCGATAAAATTTTGTGATCGATATTGCTGGATATTAGATCCCAGATATTTCTGTCAAAAAATACGAAGCGATCTGAAAATTTAACCAACAAAAATGCTAGAAAGATTGATAAGATTACAATTGAAACCAGTTCTAAAGCAGCTCTACCGAATCCTACCGATCTAGATTGATTATTATTAGCCATTTCATTGATAGTAAGAAACGGAATAATAAGAAAGATAGTAATCCAGGATCTATCGTAATATTTCAATATTAAAATAAATATTGTTACTAGAACAAATGATAGAATTGGTCGACAGAACTTTTTCCACCTTTCACTCCCCGTAGAGAATGCAATGAGACTCATAAATCCACCAATGAATAATGGAATATCGTTGGTGATACTGGGAATAGCGCTCCAAAATCCTCCGCACAGTATCAGTCCAACCAAAAATCCCTGGAAGTATCCGTTTTCCAGGAAAAAATAAGCCGAAGTAATACATATAATTAACAGCAATAAAGTGATTACCTGATGATAAAAAACGAACTGATGGGGGCTAGTCAAGGGATTGCTGAATAGAGAAATATCTTGATACCAATTCATCGGCTGACTGGATATACCACAATGACCAACAATACGATGAATACAGGTATTCCTCACTGGGTGAAGCTTATGAAGGTAATAAAAATCATTCTGCTCCATAAAGTCATAGCTTTGATTGTAGAAACTCCCTAGTTGAACAGGAGCCTTACCTTCAACATGGAATGATCTGTACATCATATCTAAGTGAGCTGTCTCATCATGGCCGCTCATTGAGTCTGTAGTTGCCAAAACTGAGATTACAAGGCTGATAGTCAATAGTATGAAGAAATATTTTGTTCTAACAAAAGCGATACTAATTGCAAGAAATACTATCCCTAACACTGCACTTAAGAATCTCTCAATGCTTTTTTTTGATAATGATGCTAGAAAGTCCATATAGCCAACTTTATATCTTCCACTAGTTGTTACTGCCCAAACAGTACCCTCCGAGTCAATTTTGGTTTCTATGTCAATTGTTGAATTGTTAGGCTGGACTAGAAGACTTGCTCGGTATACCCCAGGAAGTATGGGTTTATTGAATCGAAATTGAATGGTATCCGAGAAAAATTGCCTTCGATCCGTTGGCTTTGAATAAATTCTATCGTCAAGAATTAGAGTAGCGAACTGAACATTATCTTCTCTAAAGTACTTTAAGTTCAATGTCTTTGGAAAACGAAACTCTTGTTCCAAGAAGCTCTCTTCAAAATTTTTTCGAAAGTTATATCTTTCAATATCGCTTCTTGGAATCGACGAAATACTTCTATTTGCAGCCATCCCTCGGGGTTGTGACAGAGATCCAATCTTTTTATTGAACGTACCTATTTCAACTAGCTTTGAGGACGATACTCGATTATTATTGATGACCCAAAATGGAGAATCGAAAAATTCATTTACTCTATATATGTCTGAAAAAAATAGGTATAGTGGTAGGACGAGAAAACAGTAAGGAAATAGTCCCAACCTTTTATCCTGCCAAATATTTTTTCTTGATATTATCCCAATTGATGAATGCCCTCTTTATGAGTCAGGGTGTCAAGTAACTTCTCTACCTAGACTTTGGTTAACCGAAAATATTCTTCGCTCGCTATTTGAGTTCCTAATTAGTTTTTTTTCCCAGTGATAAGCAGATTCAACTATAGAGCTTATGTCTTCATACACTGGTCTCCAATTAAGAAGCTTCTTAATTCTATTTGAATTTGCAATGACTGAACTCACATCGCCAATTCGCCTATATCCTTCAGACACCTTAATAGGTTTTCTGTGCGCTAATTCAACAGCTTTAAGGACTTCTCGTACAGAAAGGCCACGGCCATACCCACAATTCAGTACTATAGAATCCCCGCCATCTCTGAGGTATCTGTAAGACTCCAAATGCGCCTTGGCCAAATCTTCGACATGAATATAGTCTCTAATGCAAGTTCCATCATGAGTAGGGTAGTCTGTACCAAAAATCGTAACTTTATCCCTGATGCCTAAGGCCGCTTCACACGCTACTTTAATCAGATGTGTCGCATTTGGATTTCTTGGACCAATACGGCCAAGTAAATCAGAACCAGCAACGTTAAAGTACCTTAATATAACGTAACTTAAGTTTGGTAAAGCAGCTCTCATATCAGAGAGTACATATTCATCCATCAGCTTCGATCTTGCATAAGGGTTCGTTGGGTTCAAAGGGCTGTCCTCAGTGACTTGAAGCAACTCATTTTCCCCATAAACTGCAGCAGTAGAAGAAAATACAATTTTGTTTACTCCATACCTTATGCAAGCGTCAAAAATATTGATACTATTGACTGTATTATTTCTATAGTATTTTAATGGCATTTTAACCGACTCAGGCACAATAATTGATGCTGCAAAGTGAAATACAGCATCAAATCTATACTGAGAGAATACTGACTCCACCAGTTTACTATCAGATATATCGCCAACGACTAGTTTTTCATCATAGATCAAATTTTCTTTTGAGCCTGTACTTAGATTATCTATGATAACCACTTGATATCCGCATTCGGACAGTTGACGAACAACGTGACTTCCTATGTATCCGCAACCACCCGTAACAAGAATACTACTCTCAGGCATGGCACCCTCAAATATTTAGAAATAGACTGACAGAAACTATTTAGTTTCTGTCAGTCTATTTCTAAATATTTACTTGGTCTACACCATTATTCAAAAGAATTATAAAACCGAAAGTATGGTGTCTTGCTCGGGGTTAATTGGACTCACTACAGTGAGAAAATTCACTTCCTGTCGTAAACTTAACGAGTTACAAGGAGGTATCATGGGTAAGAAGCTGCAGATTAGCAATGCGCAAAGGGTTGAAGCTGTGATGGCACTATTGACACGAGGTGAGTCAGCTTCAGCTATAGCTAGACGCTTCAAAATCAGTGAAGGAAGCCTATACCGGCTCAAAGATGAGTTTAGCTCGGGTCAGGAGAGGGCGCGGTAGCCAAATCACGAGTCATAGCTCAATTAGCCCCGTTTCCCTCTAATGCCCCGAGGCATAAGGAGAAGCTGATTCATGAGAAAGTTGCTACCAGTTATAAGATTCCAGGCTCTACCAAAACTCGCATATCAGCAGGGACCATCCGCAAATGGATCAATGTCTATCAGCAGTCAAGTTGTAGGATAGAATCCTTGATACCCAAGACCCGCAGTGACAGGGGTCACTACCGAAAGCTGGATGCCAGATTGAGGCTAGCCCTTCGCGCGCTCAAGGAAGAAAATCCTATCTACACCGTTCCAGCAATGATCAATATCATGAGGCAGCAGGGACTATCAAAAAAGACGATAAGATGAACTTTGCTACGATCTATCGTTTTATTCGCGATCAGGGGCTCAATCAGAGGCAGGTAGATCCTAATGATCGTCGTCGCTATGAGGCTGATCACCCAAATGCCATCTGGCAATGCGATGTCATGCATGGACCATCAGTTCGACACGAAGAGAAAGGGTTCAGGAAAACCTATCTCTTTGCCATCATTGATGATCATTCGCGCCTGATAGTCCACGCTGAATTCTATTGGTACGAGACTTTTCTTAGCCTGAAAGAGTGCCTTAAGAAGGCTGTTAGCAGTATCAATTGATGGGAGCAAGAGATTTGACACCGAGCATGTTCGATTATCCGCTAGTGAATTACTGTAGAAATACGATACGGTAGGTCTCATATAACAATCTGAGGATGCCGTATTTTTATCTTCAAACTTTGCAAAAGATTCCTGAAGTAAGGAACGTTTATCTAAGAAAAGAATAGGATTTTAAACTAAGAATTGGCTACTAGAGCCGATCTCAATAATGCTAAAAACTATGGCAAACATTAGTGTATGCTAGGCCTCTCGAGAACTAGGAGGCATCAATGAAGCTAACCAATG